>NZ_JBHUUX010000003.1:0-212422 GCF_042670845.1 Promicromonospora sp. NPDC057138
GAGCTTGTCGAGACCTGGTCTCGACAAGCTCGACCACCGGAGGGACTACTCGTAGAGGACTGCGGCGATCTTCTCGTCGTCGATGTTGGTCTTGTCGTACCAGTAGAAGCCCGAGTCGATGACCGGCTCGACCTCCTCGCCGTTGATGACGGCGACGGCGGCCTTCACCGTCTCGTAGCCCATCTTGATCGGGTCCTGCGTGATCGCGCCGGCCATCAGCCCGTCGCGGATCGCGTCGGTCTGCGCCTTGCCCGAGTCGAAGCCGATCACCGTGAGCTTGCCCGCCTTGCCGGTCTCCTGCACCGCCTTGACGACGCCGACGGCGGAGCCCTCGTTGGTCCCGTAGATGCCCTTGAGGTCGGGGTGGGCCTGCATGATCGCCTTCGCGGCGTCGGCGGACTTGAGCTGGTCGCCCCCGGCGTACTGCGTGTCGACGATCTCGATGTCCGGCGCGTTCTCGGCCATGTACTGCGTGAATCCCTCGACCCGCTGCTGCCCGGTCTGGGACGTCTGGTCGTGCGCGATGATGGCGATCTTGCCGCTGCCGACCAGCTCGGCCATGTGCTTGGCCGCCTCGGCCGACGCCGCGAGGTTGTCGGTCGACACGGTGGTCACCGGCACCTCCGAGTCGACGCCGGAGTCGAACGCGATCACGGGGATCCCGCGCGACTCGGCGTCGGTCATCAGCGGGATGGACGCCTCGGAGTCCAGGGCCGCGAAGCCGAGCGCGTCCGGGTTCTTGTCCAGCGCCGTCTGCAGCATGGTGAGCTGCTTCTCGACCTCGGTCTCCGTCTCGGGGCCCTCGAACGTGACCTCGACGTCGAGGTCGGCCGCGGCGTCGTCGGCCCCCTGCTTGACCGCCTGCCAGAACTGGTGCTGGAAGCCCTTGGAGACCAGGGCGACGTACGGCTTGTCGCCGCCCCCGGGCTCGTCGCCGCCGCCGCCCGAGCTGCACGCGGCGAGCGCGAGGACGGCGGCCACGGATGCGGCGGCCGCAGCGGCGAACCGTCTGCGTGTGGTGGTGGTGCTGTTCATGCGAGTCCATCTCCTTCGGTGGTCACGTCAGGTCACGTCTGGGTACGTCAGGCTTCCTTGCCGCGGCGCAGGATGTCGGCCCACACAGCGAGCACGATCACGATGCCGACGGCGACCTTCTGCCACTCCTGCGGGATCGACATGATCCGCAGGCCGTTGGTGAGCGTCGCCATGATGAGTGCGCCGATGACGGTGCCGAGGATCGTCGCCTTGCCGCCCCGCAGCGACGTTCCGCCGATGACGACGGCGGCGATGGCCTCCAGCTCGTACCCGAGCCCGAGGCCGGGCTGCGCCGAGTTGAGCCGGGAAGCCATGACGACGCCGGCCAGGCCGGTGAACAGGCCCGCGACGACGTAGATGACGACCTTCCAGCGCCGCACGTCCACGCCCGAGATCGCCGTCGCCTCCTCGTTGGAGCCGATCGACAGCGCGTAGCGGCCGGTGAGCGTCTTGCTCAGCACGACGCCGGCGATCGCGGCGGCCCCGAAGAAGATCAGGACGGCGTTGGGCAGGCCGGGGATCAGCTCGCCGGCGGCGAGCTGGTCGAACCCGCCGACCGAGGTGAAGTAGATGGGCTTGGTCCCGGAGATGACGAGCGAGAGCCCCTGCGCCACCATCATCATCGCCAGCGTGGCGATGAACGGCGGCAGCCGCAGGTACGAGACGTTCAGGCCGTTCAGCAGGCCGATCAGCGCGCCGACGGCGATGCCGCCCAGCACGCCGACGGCGAGCGGCAGGCCCAGGTTCGCCAGGAACACGCCGGTCATCACCGCGCACAGCGTCATGCCCGTGCCGACCGACAGGTCGATGCCGCCCGTCGCGATCACGAACGTCGCGCCCAGCGCCATGATCCCGGTGACCGCGGTGGCGAGCAGGATGCCCTTCACGTTGGCCCAGTCCAGGAAGTACGGGCTGGCGAACGAGAAGAACCCGAAGATCACCACCAGCCCCGCGAAGGCGAGGAGCTGCTGGAGCTGCTGCCGGTTGCCGAACCGCGTGGGACGCTTCGGGGTCGTCCCTGCGGCTGTCCTCTTCGTCGTCGTCATTCTGCGTCTCCGGTCGTGATGAGATGGTCGGCACCGAACCGCGTCGCTAGCTCCATGATGTCGTGCTGGGTGGCGTCGGCGTTGGCGAGGGTGCCGGTGACCCGGCCCTCGCACATGACGACTATCCGGTCGGCGAGGCGCAGCACCTCGGGCAGCTCGGACGAGATCACGATGATCGACTTGCCCTGCGCGGCCAGGCTCGTGAGCAGGTGGTAGATCTCGTCCTTGGCGCCGACGTCGATCCCGCGCGTCGGCTCGTCGACGATCAGCACGTCGCAGTCGCGCGCGAGCCACTTGGCCAGGACGACCTTCTGCTGGTTGCCGCCCGAGAGGTTCTTGGCCGTCTGGTTGACGGACGGCGTCCGGATCGTCAGCCGGTCGACCATCTCCCGCGCGACCCGGCGCCCGTCGAGGTCGCGGACGAAGCCCGCGCGGGTCATGCCGGGCAGCGAGGACAGCATGACGTTGCGCACCAGGTCCTGGTCCAGGAGCAGGCCGTAGCGCTTGCGGTCCTCGGAGAGGTAGCCGATGCCGTGCCGGACGGCGTCGGCGGGGTTGCGCACGGCGACCGGCTTGCCCCGCACCTCGACGACGCCGGTCGCCTTGTCCGCGCCGATGACCGCCCGGGCGACCTCGGTGCGCCCGGCGCCCATGAGGCCCGCGAAGCCGAGGATCTCACCGCGGTGCAGCTCGAACGACACGTCCTTGAGCAGCTTCCGGGTGCTCAGCCCGCGGACGGCGAGCACCACCTCGCGCTCGGTCACGCCCGCCGCCGCCGCGGGGTCGGGCCGCACCCCGGTCTCGAGCTGCCGGCCCACCATGGCCCCGATGACCTCCCGGGTGGGGGTCTGCGCCGTCGGCAGCGTGGTCACGTAGCGGCCGTCCCGCAGGACCGTGATGCGGTCGGAGATCTCCTTGACCTCGTCCATGCGGTGCGAGACGTAGATGACACCGGTGCGCGGCGAGACGAAGTCGCGGACGATCCGGAACAGCGTGGCGACCTCGGTCTCGGTGAGCGCCGCAGTCGGCTCGTCCATGATCAGCACCCGCGCGTCGAACGAGAGCGCCTTGGCGATCTCGACCATCTGCTGGCCGGCCACGCTCAGGTGCGACACGGGCTGCCGCGGGTCCAGCGGGATCCCGAGGCGCTCGAAGAGGAGGGCCGCCCGGCGCTCGAGCTCGTCGTCCCGGATGAGGCCGGCCCGCCGGGACTCGCGGCCGATGAAGATGTTCTGCGCGACCGTGAGGTCGGGCATCAGGTGGAACTCCTGGTGGATCACGCTGATGCCGAGCTCGTTCGCCTGCCGCGGGCCGGCGGGGCTCATCGGCGCGCCCTCCAGCTCCATGGTCCCGGCGTCCGGCTGGAGGACGCCGGAGAGCAGGTTCATGAAGGTCGACTTGCCCGCACCGTTCTCGCCGACGAGCGCCAGCACCTCGCCGTGCAGCAGGTCGAGGTGGACGTCGTCGAGCGCGAGAACGCCGGGGAAGGACTTGCTGATCCCCGTCGCGCGCAGTAGGGCTGGGCTGTCCGACACGTGATGCTCCCTTGCCTCCGTGTAGTCGCATTCATACCGCAGACATCCGATGCATCTCAAGATCTAGGGCCATATCGTCACCGAATTGGACCCGCCAGCCCGCCTCCGGCAGCGATAGGTCCGATGACTCCGGCGGCGTGCCGTACCTCAGGGTCGGCGATCACCCCGCCGCGAACGCGTGCCGCTGGCGGCCGAGCCCCTCGATCTCCAGTGTGACGACGTCGCCGTCACGCAGGTAGGGGAACCGGCCCGACAGTGCCACGCCCTCCGGCGTCCCCGTGCAGATCAGGTCGCCCGGCTCGAGCGCCAGGTACTGCGACAGGTGGTGCACCAGGTGGTCGACGCCGAAGATCATGTCGGCGGTCACCGAGTCCTGCCGCGGCTCGTCGTTCACCCAGGACCGCAGGCGCAGGCCCGTCGGGTCGACGTCGGCCGCGGGCACCAGGTACGGGCCGGTCGGCGCGAACCCGGGCGCCGACTTGCCCTTGGACCACTGCCCGCCCGACTCCTCGATCTGCCAGGCGCGCTCGCTGAGGTCGTCGACGATCGTGTACCCGGCGACGTGCTCGCGCGCGACGTCCACCGACGGCAGCCGCCAGGCGCGCCGTCCGATGACCACGCCGAGCTCGACCTCCCAGTCGACCTTGTCCGCGCCGGGCGGCAGCGCGACGGCGTCGTCCGGCCCCGTCACGGTATTCGGGTGCTTGAAGAAGATGATCGGGGACGACGGCGGCTCGGCGCCCGACTCGGCGGCGTGCGCCGCGTAGTTCTGGCCGATGCAGATCACCGCGGCCGGCCGCGCCACCGGCGCCCCGCGGCGCAGCCCGCCGGCGCCGTCGAGCACGGGCAGCTCGCCCGCCGCGAGGGCGGACCGGGCGCGCGCGATCCCGTCGGACGCCAGGAACGCGCCGTCGATGTCGGCGGTGAGGGGGCGCAGGTCATGGACGGTGTCGCCGTCCTCGATCGCGGGGATCTCCTGGCCGGCGGGGCCGAGGCGGAGCAGACGCATCAGTACCTTCTCTCGGGGTGGTGCGGGTTCTCGGGGTCGTTCGATTCAGGTGGGGTCGTTCGATTCAGGCGGGGTGGTTCGATTCGGACGGGACGGGGGCGGGCGCGGGCACCGCGCCCTCGGCGAGCAGGCCGACGTCGGCCAGCGCACGCCACAGGCCGTCCGGCACCACCGCCCCGGCCCGGTCGGCGGCCTGCCGCGCGTGCTCGGGATTCCCGAGCCCGACGACGGTGCTCGCCACCGCGGGGTGCGTGCGCACGTAGGCGAGCGCCGCCTGCGGGAGCGTGACGCCGTGGTCCGCGCAGACGGCGGCGATCCGGCGCGCGCGGTCGAGCAGGTCCGCGGCGGCGGGCGCGTAGTTGTACGTCGCACCCGACGGCGGGTCGTCGTACGCGAGGATGCCCGAGTTGTAGACGGCGGCCGCCACGACGGCCACGCCCCGCTCCGCCGCGGCGGGCAGCAGGTCGGCCAGCGCGGGCTGCTCCAGGAGCGTGAACCGCCCGGCGCACATGACGACGTCGACGTCGGTCTCGTTCACGAACCGGGTGAGCATCGCCGACTGGTTCATCCCCGCGCCGACGGCGCCGATCACGCCCTGCTCCCGCAGCTCGACGAGCGCGGGCAGCGCCTCGTGGGCCGCCTGCTCCCAGTGGTCGTCGGGGTCGTGCAGGTAGACGACGTCGATCCGGTCCAGGCCTGTGCGCTCCAGGCTGGACTCGAGCGAGCGCAGCACGCCGTCCCGCGAGAAGTCCCAGACCCGGCGCGCGTCGGCGGGCACCTCGAACATCTCCGGGTCCGTGCGGTCGGCGGTCTCGGGCGACGGGACGAGCAGGCGCCCCACCTTGGTGGACACCACCAGCTCGTCCCGCGGCCGGGTGCGCAGGAACGCGCCGAGCCGGCGCTCGGACAGCCCGAGGCCGTAGTGCGGCGCGGTATCGAAGTACCGCACCCCGGCGTCCCAGGCGGTCCGGAACGTCGCGTGTGCCTCCTCGTCCGTCGTCGCCCGGTACAGGTTGCCCGCGGGCGCGGCGCCGAGGCCGAGCGCGGTCAGCCGGACCCCGGTGCCGCGCACCTCCGTCGTCTTCATCGTGTTCTCTCGTCCGGGGATCAGGGCTGCTCGGGGGCGCGGGTGCGCAGGGCGTGCGAGCCGCCGTCGACGGCGAGCATCGCGCCGGTGGTCGCCGCCGCGAGCGGGCTCGCGAGGTAGCAGACGGCGTGCGCCACCTCGTCCGCGCTGACCAGCCGGCCCGAGGGCTGGCGGGCCTCCAGCGCGGCGCGCTCGGCGTCCGGGTCGTCGGCGGCGTCGAGCAGCCTGCTCACCCACGGCGTGTCGGCGGTCCCGGGGTTGACGCAGTTGACGCGGATGCCCTCGCGCACGTGGTCCGTGGCCATGGCGAGTGTGAGGGCCTGGACCGCGCCCTTCGACGCGGAGTACAGGGCCCGGTTGGGCAGGCCGGTCCACGCGGCGATGGAGCACGTGTTCACGACGGCGGCGTGCGGCGACTCGCGCAGGTAGGGCAGCGCGGCGCGGGTCACGCGGACGATCCCGAGCACGTTCACGTCCAGCACCCGCAGCCACTCCGCGTCGTCGTTGTCCGCGACGGTGCCCTGCGCGCCGATCCCCGCGTTGTTCGCGACGACGTCGATGCCGCCCATCGCCTCGGCCGCGGCGGCCACGGCGGCGCGGACGGCGGCGTCGTCGGTCACGTCGGCCACCTGGGCGCCGGCACCCAGCGGGACGCCCTCGGTCACGCGGTCGATCGACGTCACCTGCGCGCCGCGCGCGAGCATGGCGCGCACGATCGCGGCGCCGATGCCCGACGCGCCGCCGGTGACGATCGCGCGGACGCCGGCGAGCTCGGCCGCCGCCGTCGCGCCGGCCCCTGCCGTGGCCGGTGCCGCGGTCCCTGCTGTGGTCTCGGATGTCATGCCTGGTCCTCCTCCAGTTGGTAAACCCGTCGCGCGGTCCTGGCCCACACGGCGGCTGCCTCGTCGGGGCTCAGCCCGGCGAGCAGGTCGCCGAGCGTCGTCATCCATCGCCCGTAGCCGGTGGCGAGCAGGCACACGGGCCAGTCGGAACCGAACATGAGCCGGTCCGGCCCGAACACGTCGAGCGCGTGGTCGACGGCGGGGCGCAGGTCGTCCGGCCGCCAGGTGTCCCAGCGCGCCTCGGTGACGAGCCCGGACAGCTTGGCCGTCACGTTAGGCCGGGCGGCGAGGTCGGCGAGGCCCCGCTTCCAGGCGGCGAGGCCGGCGCCGTCGGCGAGGCTGGGCTTGCCCAGGTGGTCGAGCACGAACGACACCTCGGGCAGCGCGGCGGCGAGCCGCGCGCACGCCCCGACCTGCTCGTCGCGCACCACCAGGTCGAACACGAGGGCGGGGCCCGCCGCGCCGGCCGAGCAGGCCGCGGCGATGCCGCGGCGCACGTCGTCGCGATCCAGGTATGCGGGGTCGGTCTCGGCCTGCACCTGCGTGCGGATGCCGGCCAGCGCCCCGCCACCCGGCCCCGCCCGCAGCGCGGCGACCCGGTCGCCCACGTGGGGGTCCAGGATGTCCGCCCAGGCGACGACGCCGCGGATCCCGGCCGCGCGCCCGTCGTCGGACGCCGCGATCGCCAGGAGCTCGCGGCTCTCGGACCACAGGTCCGCGGACTGGACCACCACGGTGGCGCCCACCCCGTGCGCGGACGCCGGCAGGTCGGCGGGCGTGAAGTCCGCGTCGATAGCGGCCATGGTGACGGGGTCGACCCAGTCCTGGGGGGTGCGCGAGCGCACCCACAGATGATGGTGCGCGTCCACGACGTCGTGCAGCACCGTTGCTCCCCTCCGGCGACCTTGCTCGGAAACATCAGATGTATCAGATGTATAGCACGTGGGCCGTCGGCGACGACACCAGCGCCTACATTCTGGCGGCCTTCTCCGCGAGCCTCATTAGGGTGGAGGGATCGACGCCTTAGAGCGAGGAGCGGGCGGCATGCCGAGATCACCGAGCCTGGAGCGGCTGCGCCGGCACTGGGACCGGCAGTCCGCGAGCTACGACCAGAAGATGGACCGCGCCGAGCGGCTGTTCGGCGACACCCGGAGCTGGGTGTGCCAGCAGGCCACGGGCGAGGTGCTGGAGGTCGCCGTCGGCACCGGGCTCAACCTCGGCCTGTATCCCGAGCAGGCCGCCGTGACCGGGATGGACCTGAGCCCGGCGATGCTCGACGTCGCCCGCCGCCGCGCGTCCGAGCTGGGCCGCGACGTCGACCTGCGCGTGGGCAACGCGCAGCGGCTCGAGTTCGGCGACGCCTCGTTCGACACCGTGGTCTGCACCTTCGGCCTGTGCGCCGTGCCCGACGACGGCGGCGCCGTCGACGAGATGGTGCGGGTGCTGCGGCCGGGCGGCCTGCTGCTGATCGCCGACCACGTGGTCAGCACGTCGGCGCCGGTCCGGGCGCTCCAGGCCGTGGTCGAGCTGTACAGCGTGCGGTTCGAGAACGAGCACTTCCGGCGTCGGCCGATCCAGCACGTCAGGGCCGCCGGGCTCGACATAGAGCGCCACGACAGGTTCAAGAAGGGCGTAGTCGAGCGGGTAGCGGCCCGCAAGCCCCCCACCCCTTTGTTGTGAGCGCGATCGTTGCGCCCAAAACGGGCAGGTAGTCGCAACGATCGCGCCCACAACACGGGGCGCCTGAAGCCCGGCGGCCTGGAGCTTTGCGAGGCGCTACCCGCTCGCCGAAGTGCCCGACCGCAGGGCGCTGGTCGCCAGCGTGGTGTAGCCCATGGTGAAGCCCCCGCCCATCGAGTCGATGGCGGCCCCGACCGCGTCGAGGATCTCGGCGGTCGTGTCGCGGGGCAGCCGGGTGAGGCCGCCGGTGGTGGGCAGCAGCGCCAGCCACTGGTCGCGCGTGTAGGCCAGCTCCCAGTCGAACCGCCACTGCTCGGGCTCGCCGAACAATTCAGTCTCGCGGATCGCGTCGGCGAACTTCGCGTACCCCGCCTGGTACATGGCGAGCGGGCTCTCGGTGGGCCGGTTGTTGAACGGCGACTCCGGCACGGCGCGCCGGAACGCGGTGGCGAACGGCTCGGCGACCTCGGCGGGCGGCTCGTACACGTGACCGAAGATCGCCAGCCGCCCGCCCGGGCGCAGCACCTGGGCGGCCTTGACCGCGCCGGCGACCGGATCCACCCAGTGCCAGGCCTGGGCGGCGGTCACGGCGTCGAAGGTCCGGCCGGCCGGCTGCCAGGCCTCGAACGTCGCCACCTCGACCGGCAGCCCGCGGGCCCGGGCGAGCTCGGCCATCCGCGCGTCCGGCTCGACGCCGAGCACGGTGCAGCCGGCCGCCTGGAGCTGGCGGGCCGCGATGCCAGTGCCGGTGCCGACGTCGAGCACCTCCGGGCCGGGGCTCCCCGCGACGATGCGCTCCATCAGCGCGTCGGGGTAGCCGGGCCGGGCCTGGTCGTAGCGCTGCGGGTCGACGCCGAACGACTCGGCCATCTGCCGGGCCTCGTGCGACTCCGTGCCGGACTGTCCCGGTTGCTCTCGCGGTAAAGTGGGCATGCGCCCACTTTAGTGGGCACACGCCCACTTGGCCAGTGGCGTCCGGAACAGGAGAGGATCTGTGGATGCCGACCGGTGTGCACCTTCGCGACGCGCGGCAGCAGCTCTTCGACGCCGCGGAGCGCGTGCTGCTGCGGGACGGCCCGGGCGCGCTGACCAGCCGGGCCGTGACCGACGAGGCGGGCACCGCCAAGGGCGTGCTGCACAGGCACTTCGGCGAGTTCGACGCCTTCCTCACCGAGCTGGTGCTCGACCGGGCCGCGCGGCTGGAGGCGGAGGCGAGCACGCTGCGCGAGTCCGCCGGCACCGGCACGGTGGCGGGCAACCTCACCGCCGCGCTGACCACCCTGTTCGGGCCGGTCCCGGTGGCGATCATCCCGCTCATCACCTTCCGGGACGGGCTGCGCGCGCGGCTCCGGCAGGCCAGGCCCGGAGGCGGGATCGCCGTCCTCTCGCAGGCCACCGCCGCGATCTCCGCCTACCTGGCCGACGAGCGCGAGCTGGGCCGCATCGCGGCCGACGCCGACATCGACTCCCTCACCCTCTCGCTGGTCGGCGGCGGGCACCTCCTGTTCGCCGACCGCGACCCTGGACCGCCGACGACGGCCACCGTCGCCACCTACGTGACGTCGGTGCTTGCCGACGTCGTACAGCGACGGCCCAGCTGACGCGACCGGGCCCGCGAGGCCCTCTTGCGCCGGCGATGCCGACGACAGACCGTGGTGGTAGGGCGACCGCGCCGAGCCGGCCCTGGTGTCGAGAGGAGACGGACATGGACGCGAAGGACTACGACCTGCAGGTCGAGCGCGACATCGACGGGGCCCCGGGGAACGTCTTCGACGCGTTTCTCGCCGTCTACGACGAGCCCCTGCCCGACTGGGTCCTGCACTCGGAGCGCGACCTCCGCGTGGGCGGGGTGTGGGACATCACCTTCCGGCCGCCGGGCGCGGAAGCATTCCAGGAGCATCGAATCTTCACGGCCATCGACCCCCCGCACCGGCTCGAGTACTCGGCGGCGATCGAGGCCGCCGGCCGGACCTTCGAGACGGCGGTGGTCCTGCTGATCACCGAGGCCGGCGAGCACTGCCAGGCTTCGCTGACGCAGTCCGGGTTCCCCGACGAGAAGACTCGCGACGAGTTCGCGGCCGCCTGGCCCGACGTGCTCGACCTCATCCCGGCCCGTATCGCGGGGTGACGGGCCACGCCCCGTGGACCGCCACTCGCGGCGGAGTTGACTTCATGTCGACATGAACTCGCACCATGGGTCCGGACAGATCGGCCCGAGCGAACGAGGACACATGGACGCGCAGCACTGGGACGAGCGGTATCGCAGCCAGCACCAGCTCTTCAGCGGAAACCCCAACGGCGTGCTCGTCACCGAGGCCGCCGGCCTGACGCCGGGCCGGGCGCTCGACGTCGGCTGCGGCGAGGGCGGGGACGCGCTCTGGCTGGCCAGTCGGGGGTGGCGAGTCACCGCCGTCGACATCTCCCAGGTCGCCCTCGAACGCGCCGCCGCCGCGGGCGCGGCGTCCGGCGCGGACGTCGCGGGGCGCGTGGTCTGGACCCAGGCCGACCTGACCACCACGCCGCCGCCCGACGGGTCCTTCGACCTGGTCTCGATGCAGTACTTCCCGCTCCCGGCGGAGCGGGACCACACCGCGCTGCGCGGCCTGCTCGACGCCGTCGCGCCGGGCGGCACGCTGCTCATCGGCAGCCACGACCTCGCCGACCACGCGACGTACCGCCACAGCCACCCGGACTTCGACCCCGCGGCCTACTACCAGCCCGCCGACGTCGCCCGGCTGCTGGGCGGCGGCTGGACCGTCCAGGTCGACGAGAGCCGGCTGCGCACCACTCCCCCGCCGGAGGGCACGCACCACGTCCACGACACGGTCCTGCGCGCCCGCCGCCTGCGATAGAGGTCCGCAGCTCAGCCCGCCATCAGCGTCGCCAGGGCGCGGCCCATCGCGGCGTCGAACTCCTCCGGCGTCAGCGTCAGCCGGGACTTGACGTCGCGGCTCCACTGGTCGGCGAGCACCTCGGCCGAGCCCGCCTCGACGCCGTCGAAGGCGGCGTCGGCCAGGTCCACCGGCGAGATCTTGTCCACAGGCAACCCGGCGGCCATGTCGGTGTCGGCCAGGCCCAGGTGCACCGCCGTCACGAGGGTGCCCTGCTCCGCGAGCTCCAGGCGGACGCTGTTGGTCATGGCCCACGCGGCGCCCTTGCTCAGGTGGTAGGCACGGCCGCCAGGGGTCCCGAACCACGACATCGCGGAGAGGACGTTCACGATCGCGCCCCCGCCGTTCCTGGCGAGGGCCGGCGCGAGCTCCCGGATCATGGTCAGGGGGCCGAGCATGTTGGTCTCCAGCTCGAGGCGGACCGCATCCAGGGAGCCGGTCACCAGATCGGTGCCCGTCCCGATGCCCGCGTTGTTGACGAGCAGGGTGACGTCGGGCGCCGCCTGGGCCGCGGCGCGCATGGAGGCGGGGTCGGTGACGTCGAGGGCCAGCACCTCGACGCCGGGCAGGTCCACGGTCTCGGGACGCCGGGCGGTGGCGTACACCTTGCGGGCGCCCCGCTCGAGGAGGCGCTGGGCGAAGGCACGGCCCAGGCCGCGGTTGGCTCCGGTGACGAGGGCGACAGAATTGTTGATGTCCATGTCCGGTACGCTAAAACCTGACGTTGACGTCAGAGGCAAGCACTGTTCGTCAGAACCGGAGTGAGAGGAGTCACCATGACCGTCACGGAGACGGCGTCCGAGCCGCTGATCCGCATCGGCGAGGTGGCGCGGGGCGCCGGCGTCTCAGTGCGCGCCGTGCGCTACTACGAGGAGCAGGGGCTGCTCGAGGCGGAGCGCAGCCCGTCCGGTCAGCGCCTCTACCGGCAGGACACAGCCGCCCGGGTGCGCTTCTTCCAGCAGATGTACGCGGCTGGCCTGACCAGCCGCAACATCGCGGAGCTCCTGCCGTGCATCGAGTCCGGGCACACCGACGCCGAGCAGCGAGCCATGCTGCGTGCCGAGCGCGAGCGCATCCAGGCCAAGGTCGACGACCTGCAGACCGCCCTGGACCGCCTCGACCAGGTCATCGAGGTCACGGACACGCACCCGTAGGGTTCCGTCGCGGCGACACTCCAGGGCGCGCCCTAGCCTGGCGCGGGTCACGTGCCCCGGCGTCAGACGCCGCTGGCGACCAGCGGGATCAGGGGGACGTCCGGGTGTGCGCGCTCGAACGCCCGCGCGTGCCAGACGTCGCGCAGCAGGACCAGCGGGGTCCCGTCGCCGCGCCGCACCACCTCGACGCCCGGGTAGCCGGCGATCGTCTCGATGTCGGACGGCGCGGCCTCCCGCGCGAGCGAGAGCCCGAGCGTCTCCATGCGGATCGGCGCGGAGAACTCGTGCTCCATACGGAAGGTCGCCACCTCGAACTGCAGCGGTCCGACGGCGGCGAGGATCGGGTTGCCGTCGCCGCGCGCCTCGGACACCAGGACCTGGACCACGCCCTCCTGCTCGAGCTGGGCGATGCCCTTGCGGAACTGCTTGGAGCGGCCCGGGTCGGCCACGCGCGCCGCCGCGAAGTGCTCCGGCGCGAAGACCGGCATCGGCGGGAAGCGCACCCGCGGGCCGGCGGAGTCGAACACGCTGTCGCCGACGGCGAGCGTGCTGGCGTTGACCAGGCCCACGACGTCGCCCGGGTAGGCGTCCTCGACCGTCGCGCGTTCGCGGCCGAACACGGAGAGGGCGTACTTGGTCGCGAACGGCCGGCCCGTCCGTTCGTGCGTGACCACCATGCCGCGCTCGAAGCGGCCCGAGCACACGCGGATGAACGCGACGTGGTCGCGGTGGTTCGGGTCCATGCCGGCCTGCATCTTGAACACGAACCCGCTGAACGGCTGGGTGACCGCGCGCTCCCCGTCGTCGACGTCGGGCCGCGCGCCCGGTGCGGGAGCGAGGTCGACGACGGCGTCGAGGAGCTGGCGGACGCCGATGTTGGCCAGCGCGGCGCCGAACAGCATCGGCGTCGTCGTGCCGGCGAGGAACGAGGCGCGGTCGACGGGCTCCAGGAGCTGCACGCTCTCGACGGCCTCCGTGTGGTCGTCGCCCAGGGCGTCGGCCGCGGCCTGCGGGGTCAGGACGCTCTCCTCGGCGATCGACGCACCGCCCGGGGCGCGGCGGTAGGTGCGGACCTCGCCGCTGACGCGGTCGAGCAGCCCGAGGAACCGGCCGGCCTCGCCGATCGGCCAGGTGAGCGGCGTCGGGCGCAGGTTGATGCGCTCCTCGAGCTCGTCGCACAGCTCCAGCGCCTCGCGCCCGGGCCGGTCCCACTTGTTGACGAACGTGATGACCGGCACCCCGCGGCGGCGGCACACCTCGAACAGCTTGAGCGTCTGCGGCTCCAGGCCCTTCGCCGAGTCGAGCAGCATGACGGCCGCGTCGACGGCGGTCAGGACCCGGTAGGTGTCCTCGGAGAAGTCGGCGTGCCCGGGAGTGTCCAGGAGGTTGATCACGACGTCGCCGTACGCGAACTGCAGCGCGGCCGACGTGATCGAGATGCCGCGCTTCTGCTCCATCTCGAGCCAGTCGGACACGACGCCGGCGCGGTTGCCTTTGCCGTGCACCGCCCCGGCCTCCTCGATGGCGTGGGCGTGCAGCGCCAGGGCCTCGGTGAGCGTCGACTTACCGGCGTCGGGGTGCGAGATGACGGCGATGCTGCGGCGCCGCGCCGCCTCGACCGCGACCGGACGGGCGTCGGAAGTAAGAACTGTCACCGAGACTCACCGATCTGTACGTGCTGCAACAACCCCACACCCATCTCTCGTTCGCCAGCGGCCAACTCTACCTCCCCAACCCGCCTCGTTGAGTGCTGGGTATTTGCGCCCGAACGCCCGTCTGGAGCACAAATATCCAGCACTCAACGGGTGGGCCGGGGCGCGCGCGTACCTTTGGCCGGTCGCGCTGTCCGACGCCGTGGGGCGTCGCCCGGTGTCAGGCGCCGCGACCGAGCGACGCACGCCGTCGACCCTCGTAACCTGAACAGCGTGCACACGATCGGGCGCGGAGCAGCACCGACCAGGATCTTCGGGGACCTCTTCCTCGGCCTCCTCCTCACCGTCGCGCTCCTCTTCACCGCCGCGGCACTGGCCGCGAGCTGGGGCGGGTTCTCCTGGGTGTTCGGCCTCGGCGCGGGAGCGGTGGTCTGCGCGCTCGCGCTCCTTCGCCGCCGGCACCGGTTCGCGATGGCGCTCGCGGGCCTCGCCGTGGCGGCGGCAACCGTCGTCGTCGCGCAGCTCGCGGGGCTCCCCGAGGAACCCGCCCCCGCCATGGCGCTCGCCCTCGGGGTGCTGATCGCGTCCGCGGTGCGGACGCTCCCGACCCGGCGGGCCGCCGTGGTCGCCGGCGGGGGCCTGGTCGTAGTCGCCGGATCCTGGCTCGCCGCTGTGCCGTTCGTGCCCGAAGCGACGGTCATCCCGACGGTGAACACCGCGACCTGGCTCGCCGCCGTCGCCGCGGGTCTCGGCGGCCGGCTCCTGGTCGCCCGCCGCGAGGCGACGGTCGAGCAGGTGCGCCGGGACGAGCGGCTCACGGTGGCGCGCGAGCTGCACGACGTCGTCGCGCACCACATCACCGGCATCGTCGTCCAGGCGCAGGCAGCCCAGATCGTGGTCCGCAGGGGTCCCGCCGAGCCCGGGCGGCTCGCGGACTCCCTCGCGGGTATCGAGGCCGCCGCGTCGGAGGCCCTCACCTCCCTGCGGCGCGTGGTCGGCCTGCTGCGCGACGCCGACGACGCCTCCCCCGTCGCGCCCGGCCCCGAGTCGCTCAGCGCGCTCGTCGGCCGGTTCGAGGGCCGCAGCCACGAGGTACGCCTGCGGCTGCCCGACGGCGGCCCCGCGTGGCCGCCGGAGCTGACCGCCGCCGTCTACCGGGTGGTCCAGGAGTCGCTCACGAACATCACGCGGCACGCGCCCCTGGCACGGTCCGTGACGGTGACGGTCAGCAACGTCCCCGACGGCGTCAGCGTCGAGGTGTCGGACGACGCCCCGCATGCCGGCGCCGTCTGGCGAGGGATCGACCCGGCGACCGGATCCGGCGCCGGATACGGCCTGATCGGGATGCGGGAACGCGTCGAGGCGCTCGGTGGCACGCTGCGGGCGGGGCCGCGTCCGGACGCCGGGTGGACCGTCCTGGCCACCCTGCCCCTGGCCGGCGAGAACTTGGCCGCCGAGGAGCCCCGATGACCCGGACGCTCGCGGGCCGCGAGACCTCCCGCGGCCGCACCGTCGGGCCCTGAGCGGTCGATCCGCCTGCCTACCGGCCTGCGTCGTGCGCGCGGATGAAGTGCAGGACTCCGGCATTGAACTCTGTCGGGTGGGTCGTGAACATGCCGTGGCTGGCGCCGACTATGTCGAGACGTCGAACATCGGGAATGAGCTGCTCCAACCGGTCGGTGACAGCCGTGATGTGAGGCGGGGTCTTGCTGCCCGAGACGAGCAGGGTGGGCACCTGGATCGCCTTGGCGTCGTCCGGGCCGAACGTGGGGAAGCCGGCCCGCAGCTGGGCTTTGAGCGGCCCCGCGTTCTCCACGAACCGCCTGAACTGCTCCTGCGGCATCGCTGCGAAACCGTCTGCGCCGACATTGGCCGTGACGAACACCCGGACCGCCTCCTCGTCGTCACCGCGGGCGAAGGCCCTCATCGCGGGGCCGATCCCCTTGGCCCCGAACCTGATGAAGGCCGCTCCTGCCCGCGGGCTGCGCAGGAGCAACCTGATGACCTGGAGTGGGCTGGGTGGGATGTTGACACCCAGAACGGGGAACGCCGGCGGTTCGAGCAGTACCAGGGAGCGAAGCAGCTCCGGATGGTTCCGCGCGAGGCACAGGCCGGCAAATCCCCCTGGGGACGAGTGGCCGACGAGGTGCACTGGCTCGACGCTGACCGTGCGCACGAACTCGGCCAGGTCACCGACGAACGTGTCCAGCGTGATCGTCTCGTCGGGGGCGAGCTTCTCGTTCGGCCAGGATCCCCGGCAGCTGACCGCGATGGCGCGGTAGCTGGGAGCGAACGCGTCCCATTGCTGCTCCCACGCGCGGTAGTCGCCGAAACCGCCGTGGACGAACACGACGGGGTGTCCCTGACCCTGCTCGATGTAGTGCAGGTCAACGCCGTTGACCTGGGTGCTGGTGACCATGGCGCTCCTTCGGACTGCCGCGGGAATTCGCGGCTATGCGCCAAAGCTAGGTCCGCACCTGTTGCCCCGGTATCGGGAATTCTCCCCATGCCAGCAGACCGTGCTCGACCGCGAACAGCGTTGCCGCGGCGCGCGAGGAGACGCCGATCTTGCCGTAGGCGTTCTGAATGTGGCTGTCGGCCGTCTTCACCGATATGCCGAGCCGGCGAGCGACCTGCTTCGTCTGCAGGCCGCGGGCCAGGAGCCCGACGACCTGAATCTCCCGGTCCGTCAGGTCGCAGGGATGCATGACGCGCGGCGACCGCTCACCGGCCGCCTCGACGACTGCGGCCGCGGCATCCGGGTCCAGGCGGCCAGACCTCGCCTCGGCCAGCACCGTCTGGGCCGCCTCGGCTCTGGTGAGCGCTGGGCGGTACGGCCGAGGCTCGAGCTTGGCGTGGAACAAGTCCGCCGCCGCCAGGATCCGGGCCGGCAGCGGCAGGTCGGCCGCCGGTGAGCCGCGGTGGTATCCGGAGCGGTCCAGGCGTTCGTGGTGCGCGCCGGCGACGGGTGCGAGCGCCGCGAGGGTAGCGGACCGAGACAGGACCCGTTCGGTGTGGTACGGATGCAGTCGCACACGCTCCCACTCGTCGGCATTCAGTGGACCCGCCTTGCCCCACGTCGCCGCGTCGACGGCGACCCGGCCGAGGTCATGCACGTGGCCGGCGCGCTGCACGGTCCGCACGCCCCCCGGGTCGAGGCCGCAGCGTTGCGCGGCGGCACCGGCGAGCTCGGCGACGCCCGCTGAGTGCCCCGAGTGGTACGGGGAGACAAGGTCCGCGAACCGGCCCATCGCGGCAACAGCCAGGTCGAGCTGTTTGCCGTCCAGGGACAGCCACGGCTCCGGCTCCGCTGCGAGAGCCTCCCTCCACACCGAGGAGCCCTCCTCGACCTTCAGAATCTCCGAGCTCGCGTCGGTCACCGCGACCGCGACCCAGGGATCGAACGCCCGCCCAGCGCGATCGCCGATGACCCGCCGTGCGAAGTCTGTACCGCCGATCTGGAGCTGGAACGCTACGTCGACGGCCACGTGCACGATCCGCATCGCAACCGGAATAGCCTCACCCGACGCCCGCCTGAGCGGTGACTTCCCGTCCCAGCGCTCGGTCAGATACGCCAGCAGGCCAGGCACGGCCGTCGGCGCCCCCACCCGGTCGGCCAGCATCCCCGCGACCTCGCAGTTGGCGACCAGGGCAGGGCGGGTCTCGCGCGTCATCCTGGGGAACCGCCGAGCGATCTGGGCGGTCCGAGCGAGGCCCGAGGCGTCGGGGTCGGGCAGTGCCCGGACGAGGCCGGTGAGGATGTCGCGACCGGAGCCGTACATGAGCGGGTTGAGATGCTCGGTCAGCGATCCACCGAACACCTCCGCCGCGACATGCACGTCCGCCGTGCAGCCGGCGTGTGACAGCAGCGACGCGTAGTACACCTGAACCGCGGTCTCGCGATCGACCCCTAGACAGGCGGCGAGCCGCATCGCGATCACGGTTGTCAGCGCGCCGTGCTCGAACGGGAAGCCCATCCCGAGGTCGGTCGCCAAGCACAGCGTGCCGATCACCTCGGCGGCGCGAAGTCGCCCGCCGGTGCCCGTGCCCACCGCAGCCGGAGGCTCCATACGCAAGATCCTAGCCAGCGTCACAGCTGAGGACTTCGCTACCGAGTCCTTCCCCGTCGCACGCGGCTACAGCATGTCCTCCGCACGGACCAGGACGAGCTTCAGCCGGAGCTCCGTGCCGGAGTCAGTTCCGCGGAGGACCAGGTCGTGGGTGCCGACGCGGACGCCGCTCAGGACGAAGCCGGGCGTCACCGTGCCGCCGTCGGAGGCCGTCACGTCGTCCAGCGGCACGGGCGTCAGCGCCTTCCCCGCCTTGTCCCGCGGCATCAGCGTGACGTGCACGACCTCGCCGGGGTCGAATCCTCCCGCCGTGAACGTGGTCTCCTGACCGACGACGGCGTGCACGGGCCGCGGCGCGACGGTCACGGTCGCCCGTGCGGTGAGCCCGGTACCCCCGACCGAGCCCGCGACCGTGAAGGTCCCGGCCTCGGCGTACGCCAGGGGATCGATCGGCTCCCAGGTGACGGGTGCGGTGATCCGGTCGCCGCCGACCAGCGTGACGCCGACCGTCCCGGGCAGGACCGGCGCCGTCTCGGCCACGGTCCCGACGTGCACGGCGTCGGCCGCGTCGGGCTCGTCCCAGAACCGCGTGCTGAGCATCGTGGCGACCGACGTCCCCTGGGCGTTGTTGGCGGTCGCGACGACACCGGCGTCCAGGCGGGCGTCCGCGCTGGTCAGCGGCGCGGTCCCCACCACGGTCCACGGCTTGTCGGCGGACGTGCGGTAGTACCCCGTCATGGTGGTGTCCGTCGTGCGCTCGAGGCGCAGGTACACCGGCCACGTCGCGGCCGCGACGGCGCTCGACTGGGAGTCGAGATAGCCGTTGCCGTTCGCGTCCCACTGCAGGTACGCACCGGACGGGCTCGCCACGAGGGTGACGTACCCGTCCGAGGTGCCCTTGCCGGCGGTCGACAGGTCGTTGCGCACGATCAGACCGCTGCGCGGGTCGCCGTTCGGCCCGCGGTCCATCGCCGCGGCGTAGGTCTGCACGGATCCGCCCACGGGCAGCCGGTCGGGCTGGGACACGACGGTGAGGTTGTCCTTGGTCGTCCAGGCGCCGTCGCCGGCGTCGGAGATGCGGAACGAGGAACCGTCGCCCTGGCAGAAGGACGCGGGTCGGGCACCCCACGCGGCCGCGGCCCACGGCGCGCCGACGCTGGGGTCGGCGCAGCCCGTGCTGGTGAACTTCACCGTGTACGTGCGGGTGGTGCTCCCGTCGGGCGAGGTCACCGTGACGCGTGCCGAGACCTGGTCCGCGGCGACGTCGACGGCGGCGCCGTCCTGGACCGGGTCGGCGGTCACGTCCGGGACCGCGCCCCACGGCCCGGTGTCGACGCCGTAACCGAGGGTGTCGGCGGCGAACCCCGCGACGGGCACGCCGTCGACCGCGAGGCCGGCGAGGCGGGCGTCACCTTCGGGGTGCAGCACCTTGACCCGGTAGATGCGCTCGGCCACCGGCTTGCCGTCCTCCGCCGCCGTCACGACGACGAACGCCCAGGGCCGCTCGGCCGTCGCCTGGTCGACCGTGACCGTGGCGGCCGGGTCGCTCGCCGTACCCGCGAGGACCGGCGTCGCGCTCGTGGCCAGCACCGTCTGGTCCCACACCGCCGGGTCGAAGCCGTCGACCGGCTCGCCGTCCACGGACAGGCTCGCCAGTTCCGTGCCGGGCGCCGGGGCGAGGCCGAGGATCTCGACCTCGGCGACGGACTGCCACGTCGACGTCGCCGTCGTCAGGCGGAGGCGGACGGCGGTCGTGGGCGGGACCGACGTCGTGTCGAGGCGCACCACGGGCGCGGGTCCGGCGGCGTCCTGCGCGACGTCGGCCGCAACGCCGGAGTCCTTCCAGGCGCCGGAGGCGTCCTGGTACTGGACGGCGATGCGCGAAGGCCAGGTCGCCGTCGGGCCGTCCTTGTACAGGTGGACCGCGATCTCGTGCGGCGCGCGCGGCTCAGGCCAGGAGTAGTCGAGCGTGCTCGACAGCGGGTACTTGCCCCCGCCGACCCAGTCGTCCCAGCCCTTGCCGAGGCTGCCGTCGATCGTCGTCGCGGCGAGGTCCTGCCGGCTCGACGCCGTCACCTTCGCGGTGGGCGCGAAGTTGTGCACGCCGTGCGCGATCACGTCGACGGTGCGGCGGAAGGTCCGTCCGGGCGTGAAGTCGGCGTCGCCGGCGAGGGTGCCGGTGAGCGTCTGCTTCCCGGCCGTGCCGAGCGCGGTCGGGCTCCAGGTGACCGGGACGTCCGTGGTGACGCCGTTCGCGGTGACCGCCACCGTGCTGGGCAGCACCTGCGTGAGGTCGTCGTTGGTGCGGACCGTGTCGGGCAGGCGGTCGTCGGTGACCCGCCAGACGTACTGCCCGGCACCCTTGTCGTCCCAGTACGCGTCCGTCCAGCCGGACGCCCAACGCGCGTCCTGCGCGGCGGGGTTGCGCATCTCGAGGCGGCCGCCCTCGCCGAAGGTCAGGGGCAGCCAGACGTACGTGGAGTCCGCGGCGCCGCTGTTCCACCGGTCGCCCATGTAGACGAACTTGCCCTCGGCGGCGTCGAGCGGGAAGACGTTCGTAGCCTGGGACCCGAAGCTCGTCCGGCGGGTGTCGCCGTAGGAGAGGAGGCCGTCGCCGCCCTCGGGGATGGTGTCGTAGGCGACGCTCTCGTACTGGTCGTCCGGCTGCACGCCCCGGATCCACGAGCCGAGGATCGAGCCGGCCGTGTAGTAGGTCTGCGCGTTGGGCCGCCAGCCGGTCGCGCCGGACGTGACCGCGTAGTACTTGCCGTCGTGGACGAACAGTGCGGGTGCCTCGAGGAGGCCGCACCGCCGCACGATGCTGTAGTCCTGGCCCGCGACCGGCGCGCCCGCCGTGCCGTCGGCGAAGATCCGCGGGTACTGCCCGTCCGCGGAGTACTGGATGCCCACGGTGTCGGTCGCCGTCGTCTTCTCGACGTTGGTGTACTCGGCGTTGAGCTTGGCGATGTAGAGGCTGCGGTTCTCCTCTGACGAGTACGAGATGTATGCCGCGCCGTCGTCGTCCTGGAACACCGTCATGTCGCGCGCGCCGCCCGGCACCGCGCTGTTCTGGTTGCACGCGGTCTTGTAGGTGGGCTCGTTGTAGAGCCGGTACGCGCCGTCGAGCTTGAATGGGCCGGTCGGCGAGTCGGCGACGGCGACGGCGGCCATCGAGCGCGCGTAGGTGCTGCCGCCGGGCGTGATGCTCCCGTCGGAGTGCCACCACATGACCCACTTGCCCGTCTGGGCGTTGTGCAGCACCTTGGGGCGCTCGAAGATCGCGGTGAGCTGCGGCTCGCCCGTCGGCGTCGTGCTCTTGACGTTGAGGTAGTAGAACAGGTCGTCGATCACCGCCGTGCGGGGCGTGCCGTCGTCCGCCACCGTGTCGTAGACCGCGTCGAAGTACTCCGACTGGAGCTCCTCACGCGACGTGACCGACCGCATCACCACACCCTGGTTCGTCCAGTTGTACGTGTCGGTCGACGTGTAGAGCGAGACGCCCGGGCTCTCGTAGTAGCCGTTCGACCGGTCCTCGCCGTACCAGTAGTAGACCGTCGTGCCGCCCTCCTGCACGGCGACGGCCTCGTCGGCGTCGACGCCGAGCTCCTCGGCGGTGCCGGTGACGATCTGACCGCCGTGCGCCTGGACGTGGCGCCCGCCGGTGTCGTACCAGTACGGCTGGAAGTAGGTCGGCGACGTGTTGCCCGGGTCGGTGACGGCGGGATACGCCTCGTAGGTCACCGGGTCCGGCACGGTGGGCACGGCCGCGACCACCGGCCCGGCGACACCGGTGACGGCTACGACGGCAAGGGCCGCCGCCCCCGCCGAGATGCGGATGCTGCGTCGAGATCTCATTCGATCGCTCCTGTTCACACGCGACTCACACGCGACCTTGCGTGGATGTTTACGTTAACAATCGTGGGAGCAGAGTGCGGAGGCCCCGTCGGTGGGACCTCCGCAGCTCTGCTACCTGCCCGCCGCTAGCTCTTCGCCGTCACACTGGCGCTGCTCCCGGAGACCGCCGAGCCCGGGAAGGCGCCCGGACGCGCCGCGGTGACCCGGACGGACAGGCGGTGCCCGACGTCGGCGCTCGTGAGGCGGAACGTCTGGGCGGTCGCGCCGGCGACCGGCGCGCCGTCCCGCAGCCACTGGTAGGTGAACGTCAGGTCGTCCTTGTCCCACGTGCCGGGCGTCCCCGTGAGCGTCGAGCCGACCGTCGTCCGGCCGAGCGCCTTCGGCGACCGCAGCGCCGTCGGCCGGACGCCGTCGTAGGGCAGCGGGTCGACGCTCGTGAGCGTCGGCACCACCTTCTTCATGGTGCCGTCCGCGTTGAAGGACAGCCGGTCGATGGTGGTCTCCCGGTGCGTCCCGTCGCCGCCGGGCATGCCGAACCGGTGATACGCGATGTACCACTCGTCGGTCCCCGGCACCTGCACTATCGAGCTGTGCCCCGTCCCGAGGATCCCCTGGGTCGTGTCCTTCTCCAGGATGACGCCGCGGTAGGTCCACGGACCGTTGACGCTCGTGGCCGTGGCGTAGCCGACGCGGTAGTCGGCGGACCCGGTGTCGTCGATCGAGTAGGTCAGGTGGTAGAGCCCGTCGCGGTAGTTGAGGAAGCTGCCCTCGCGGAAGTCGGTCAGGCCGCTGATCCGCTTGAGCGTGTCCTGCTTGATCGACAGCATGTCGTCGCTCAGCTCGGCGTAGACCGGCCCGTTCGACGGCCCGCCGTTGCCCCAGAACAGGTAGTACTTGCCGGTCTCGGGGTCCTGGAACGCCGCCGGGTCGATCGCCTGGCCCGACGTGATCGCCTCGTTGTTGAGGATCATCGCCGTCGGCTGCGCGGTAAACGGGCCCTCGGGGCTGTCGGCGACGGCGACGCCGAGCGTCTTGCGGTTGTACGTCGGGTTGTGGCCCGAGAAGTAGAAGTAGTACTTCCCGCCCCGCTCGATGATGGTCGGCGCCCAGGCGTTCCCGCTCGCCCACGGCACGTCGCCGTTCGCGCCGTCGAGGGTGAGGAACGGCTCGGCCGAGCGCTTCCAGTCGGTCAGGTCGGTCGACTTCCAGACGTAGAAGTCCTTGCCGCCCCAGCCCGCCACGCCGTCCGTCGTGGCGTAGATGTAGTAGAAGTCGCCGAACTTCACGATGTTCGGGTCGGCGTTCAGGCCCGGCAGCGACGGCGACCGCATCTCGACGGCGCGCACCGTCCAGTCCCGGGTCGCACCGTCCTGGGCGGTGACCGTGAACGTCTTCGGCGTCGACAGGTCGACCGGGCCCGTGACGTCGGGTGAGACCGTCGACGTCGAGACGACCTGGAAGGCCGGCTCCAGCGCCGTCAGGTCGGTGCCGGGCTGCACCGGCAGCGTCACGGTCGACGTCGGCGCGTCGATGACGGCCGGGACCTTGAGGCTCGCGAGGTCCACGCCGGTGATGGCGGTCGGGTCCGCCCCGAGCTCCCGGACCTCGGCGGCCGACAGCGCGCGGTTGTAGATGCGGAAGTCCCGCACCTTGCCCTTGAGGTACTTGTCGCCGGTGTAGACGGAGCGGCCGATGTAGTTGGCGGTGGTGCGGCCGTCGCCGATGGCGCCGGGCTTGATGGTGACGCCGGTCTTCTCGCCGACCTTGACGCCGTCGAGGTAGAGCGTGGCCGTGCCGCCCTGGAGCGTGTAAGTGAGCGTCTTCCAGGCGCCGCGGGGCAGCGCCGAACCGGAGGCCACGGTCTGCTCGGTGGTCCAGTTGCCGGTCGCGATCGAGGACCGGTAGTTGTTGCCCGTGGTGAACAGGTAGCCGTTGCCGGTGCCGCCGCCGTCGGTGTTGCCCAGACCCCAGACGAAGTACGGCGTCGCCTGGGCCGGGTCCAGCCAGACCTTGGTCGAGACGGTGATCGCGTCGAGGCCGGCCATCATGTTGTCCGGCAGCTTCACGTGGCCGTCGGTGCCGCCGAGGTTCAGCGCGCCGTCGGACCAGGTGGCGTCGCCGCTGACGACGCCGTCGTACCCGTGGCCGGTGCTGTCCTGCGCGACCGTGCCCGCGGTGCCGTCGAGCGCGTAGTGCGCGACCAGCCCGTTCTCGTCGGCGACGACGGGCGTGGGCGGCTCCTGGATCACAATGCCGTCGCGCAGCGCGGCGAGCTCGGCCGCGGTGACCGGGATGACCGTGCCGTGCCGCGGGCTGGCCGGCAGGTCGTAGTTCGCCGCCACCTGCCAGTTCGGGTTCTCCAGGTCGGCGGTGCCGAGCGGGATGTAGCCGCGGCCGCCGTACTCGTCGACGAACAGGTAGTACGGGGAGCCGGAGGTGTCGCCCGGGTTGGCCTTGAAGACCGTCGGCCCCTCGACGGCGGAGGTCCCCGCGTCGCGGCCGATGCAGGCGTCCATGAACGCCCAGGACGGGTTGCCGGGCAGGTCGACGGCGGTCAGCGTCGCAGACTTCTCCTGGATGATGTCGGAGCAGCCGGTGCCGCCGCCGCCCTCGTCCTTGGTGAAGCGGTAGTAGGTGCCGTTGTCCTTGATGACCGTGGAGTCGATGCGCGACTCGCCGCGGTCCTGCCAGATCTTCGCCTCGCTGAACGTGACGAAGTCGCGCGTGGTCGCGTAGAGCATCCGGTTGTAGGCGTTGCCCGTGTGGTTCGGGTCGTCAGCGGCGTACAGCTTCGAGGCCCAGAACACCACGTACTGCCCGAGCGACTCGTCCCAGTAGGCCTCGGGCGCCCAGGTGTTGCCGGCGTTGTCGGGCGAGATCTTGATGTGCCGCTGCGCGGACCAGTTGATCAGGTCGGTGGACTCCCAGACCTCGAGGTACTTGCTGCCCGTGCGCTGCGAGCGGTCCCAGTCGCCGTTGCGGCCGATGGAGAGGTCAGTGGCGATCAAGTAGAACCGGTCGCCCTCGGGGGAGCGGATCAGGAACGGGTCACGCAGGCCCATCTCGCCCATGGTCGACTCGAGCTTCGGCTGCCCGTTGTTGAGCTCGTCCCACTTGAGCGCGTTGTTGCCGCGGCTCGCGGCGAAGTAGATCTTCTCGCCGGCGATCGAGTTGCCGGTGAAGTAGCTGAACGCGTAGCCCTCGTACGCCGCGGCGGCGGGCAGCTCGCGCACGGTCAGAGGGATCTCGCGGGTGGCGGTCGCGCCGCCGACGCCGACGGTCGCGGTCAGGGTGACCTGCGTGTCCCCCGCGCCGTGCGCCGGCCGCTGGACGACGCCGTCCGTGGCGACGACCGCGGGGCCGGACGACGCCCAGGTGACCGTTGCGCCGTTCAGCCCGGACGACGGCAGGGTGAGGTTCCCCCGGACGTCGTCGGCGTGCACGATGCTCAGCGCGGCGGCCGCGGCGTCGGCCTGCGACTGGTCGTCCGTGGCGGGCGGGGCGGTCTGGGCGAGCGTCGAGACCTCGTCCGGGCTGAGTGCGCGGTCGTAGACCCGGAAGTTGCGCAGCTTCCCCTTGAGGGCGTTGTCGGCGGCGTAGCTCGAATCGCCGAGCAGGTTGTTCGTGGTGACGCCGCCGCCGACCTGGCTCGGCAGCACGGTCACGGCGGAGTTCTGGCCGACCTGGACGCCGTCCTCGTAGAGAGTGCCGGTCGCGCCCGTCTGGGTGTAGGTGACCGTCTTCCAGACTCCGCGGTCAAGGTTGCCGCTCGGCGACTTCGCCGTCACCTTCTCCCCCGCCCAGTTCGTCGTGGTGATGCCGGCCCGGAACGCGTTGCCGCTCGCGAAGAGGTAGCCGGTGCCCGAGCCCGACGTCGCGGTGTTGCCGAGACCCCAGATGAAGAAGGGCGTCGCCTGGTCCGTGGCGACATACACGTCGGTGGACACGGTGATCGCGGACAGTCCGGCCATCAGGTTGTCCGGCAGCTTGACGTGGTCGTCGACGCCGTCGAGGGACAGCTCGGACCCGGTCCAGGTGGCGCCTCCTACCAGGGTCCCGTTCCGACTGTTGCCGGAGCTGTCGGTCACCGTGGTGCCCGAGGTCTGCGTGAGGTCGTACTTCAGCAGCAGACCGTCGGTGACGTCGGCTGCCGAGGCGGTCGCGACAGGCGCCGCAGCGCTTGCCGGCAGGAACGGGATCAGGCTTCCGAGCAGGGCCGCGGCGGCGCCTGCGGCGACCGCGCGAGCGCGCAGGCGGGAACGACTAGTGCTTCTTTGCACGGGGACCTCGCGAGAATGTGAACGTTAACAGTGGCGCCATAGGACCATCGACGGATCCATGGTGTCAACCCTCCCCGAAAATCCGTGGCGCCCTCGGACGGGCGGCTCCTAGGGTCGGCTCCAATCATGAACGCAACGATCAAGCAGCGTTCCGCCCGCTAGCGGCGCGGAACGCACACACCCAGCGCGTGCCCCGCGCCGCCGGCTTCCGCCGGGCGGCGCGTTAGTGCTGCCCGGAACTCGAGTACCGACGACTTCCGGAGCACGCCATGTCGCGCAACCGTTCCTCCCGTACCCCCGCCCGCAACGCCGCGCCCGCCACTCGCCAGGGCCCGCCTGGCGGCGCCCACGACCTGCCCCCAGCCGCCGACGGCGTCCCGCGGCACTCGGATCCGGCCCACCCGGGCGGCGCCCACGAGCTCGGCCAGAACCTCCTGGTCGACCGACAGGTCATCGACCGGGTGGTCGAGCTCGTCCCGGACGCCGACCGGCCGGTGGTCGAGTGGGCCGCCGGCCGCGGCGCGGTGACCCTGCCCCTGGCTCGCCTGGGCCGCCCGGTCGAGGCGGTCGAGATCGACCCGCGCTCGGCCGGCCGGCTGGGCCGGATCGTCCCCGGCAACGTTACGGTGACCCGGGACGACATCCTGCGCCACGCACCGCCGTCCGGCGCTTACGACCTCGTGTGCAACGTGCCGTTCCACCTGACGACGCCGGTGCTGCGGCGCCTGTTCGCCCTGGCCGACTGGCAGCGTGCCGTGCTCATCACGCAGTGGGAGGTCGCGCGCAAGCGCGCCGCCGTCGGAGGTACCACGCTCCTGACCGCCCAGTGGTGGCCGTGGTTCTCGCCGCGCCTGGACCGGCGCATCCCCGCCGGGTCCTTCCGGCCGCGGCCGAACGTCGACGCCGGGCTGCTCGTGATCGACCGCCGTGCGGAACCGCTGCTGCCGGCGGCACAGCGGCGGGACTACCAACGGTTCGCCGCCGCCGTGTTCAACGGGCCGGGCCGTGGCGTCCACGCCGTGCTGGCCCGGCAGGGCCTCGCCCGGAGCGACGTGCGGCGATGGGCCCGCGAGCACCGGGTCGGCCCGAACGCGCTGCCCCGGGACCTGGACGCGCGGGCCTGGGTGGGTGCGTACCGGCTGGACGTCCGGTGATCTGCACCGCACCGACCCGGTGTGGTGAGCGACGGGACTTGAACCCGTGGCGCACCAGGTAGCCGGTCCCACTGAAGTCCGCCTCCAGCACGCGATCTGGCATGGGTTTCCTCTCAAATCCATGCCAGAGCGTGTTCTGGAAGCGGACTTTCGTAGCGCGGGCGAGCACCAGTAATAGCTCGGGCTGAGGTGGTTGGTCCCGTGCCAGACTGCCCATATGGGTCGTCGGACACTGCTCGTCGTCATCGCGGTGCTCGGCGCCGTGCCCGTGCTGAGCGGGCTCCTCGGGATCGTGGGTGGGCCGGCCGCGCTGCCCGGCGGCGAGGCGGTGAACGCAACAGTCGACGGCGAGTACCGGTTCGTCAACGCGTTCTGGCTCGCCGCGGGACTGCTCATCTGGTGGAGCCTCCGCCGTCCCGAGGAACGTGCTGCCGTGACCCTGGTGATCCTCGCTATCGCCTCGCTGGGTGGCATCCCGCGGCTCGTCTCGGTGGTGGTGACGGGCTGGCCGCATCCGGTGTTCATCGGGGCGCTGGTACTGGAGCTGTTCGTCGTCCCGCTGGTGATCTGGTGGCACGTGCGGACGTTCCCAAGGCGGGCAGCGTCGAGGCCCAGCCGATGACCACACGTGCCGGGACGATCCGGTTCGCCATCGCTCCGGTCCCCAGTGAGGTCGGGGACGACTTCGAGGTACAGGTGTTCGTGGACGACGTCGAGATGACGTCCCGGGGAGCAGGACTCGGCATGTCACCGTTCAGCCTGCTCATTCCCGAGAACCGGCTCGTTGCGACGACCGAACCGCGCGTGGTGCCGATCGCACGCTGCACGTGCGGCGTCTACGGGTGCGGCGTCACCGACGTCCGGATCCAGCGGGACGGCGGCGTGGTGCACTGGGAGTGGCTCCACGAGACTCCGGTCGACCACGGGACGACGTTCGACGCGGCGCCGTACGACGCTGAGGTCGCGCGCATCGGCGCCGACCACGCGTGGGAGCGGCCGCAGGACACCGCCCAGCGCTTGATCCTCACGGGAGTCGATCGAGCTCGGCTGGCGGACGACGGCCTGACGCTGCGTTTTGCCGAGCCGGTCTTCGACGACCCGTCGACCTACCGCGTCGTGCTCCGGACGATCGACAACGCGCACCAGGTGTTTCTCCGCTTCCCGCTCCGCGGCCGCGGCCCTCTCGAGGTGGTGGACGAAGTGGTGGAGACGCTCCGCACGCCCCCGGCGACCTGGCCTGCGACGTTCAGCCCGATGTCGAGGGCGGTGCAGGGGGCGCCCGGCATCGCCGGTCGGCGCTGGCGGCAGGAACGCAGCATTCGTCGTCGGAGGACAAAGGACTGACGGGGGCAGAGACCACGAGTTCGAGCCGGGTTGCTCTCCGTGGACATCGTCCACGGAGAGCAACGCAGTCTGCGGACCGCATCCTTGCCCAAGCTGAGCGAGTCGGACTCCAGGCGAAGCCGGCCTGAAAAGTCGTCGCCGAGCGAACGGACGACGTGCCATCCTGCGCCCATGCCCGGGACGCTCGTTTTTCCACCCCGTCTAACGGCGTCCGCCGAGCGGGTCCGCGAGGCCGCGATCCGCCGAGGTGTGACGACGGCGCAGTTCCCGACGTTCGAAGTTCCTGAAGACATGGTCGCGGACCACGTGCACGCCGGGCCCCCCTTCGCCGACGCGGTCGCTCCCCACCTCGGGATCGCGCTGCTCGAAGCGCCTGCGACCTGGCTTCCTGATCTCCCGCTCGAGTTCACACGGCGCACGATCACCGCGATGTCCATCGCCGACGCCTGGTAACTCCGCAGCCCTGCCTTCATCAAGTCGCCCAACGACAAGAGCCTGCGCGCGATGATCTACTCCGACGGCACTCGTCTGCCTGGTGCGGACGCGTTCGACCGCGACGTGGTCGTTCTGGTCAGCGACATCGTCACGTTCACTGCCGAGTATCGGTTCCACCTGCTCGACGGCGCCGTGCACGCCTCCAGCCAGTACGCCGCCGACGGCGCTCTCCACCTCGGGCCTGTGCCAAGCCCCGTCCAAGGTCGCGCGGCTACGATGCTCGCCGAGCTGGCCGAAACCCTGCCCACAGCAATCGTCGTCGACCTCGGCACCACGGAGAGCGGCCTCGCAGTCATCGAGGCCAACGCCGCCTGGGCCAGCGGGACTTACATGGCCGATCCCGACCGTGCGCTCGACGTCGTCCTGCGCGGCGCAGGTCCCGCGGCTGCGGTCGGCCGACACGACCAAGCCTTCATCCGCAGGACCGCACCCCTACCTACAGCTCTCGGCTGAGCGTCAATGGCATGACGTCGCCGCCAGAGTACGGGTCAACCGATCGCCCGAAGGCCGCGTCGTGCGGACTCGCGCAGTCGGTCAGTCAGCGCGGAGCAGGTACGCAATTCGCCCCTCCGGCGTGTCAGCCTTGCCAGGGAAAAGTCGCGTGCGCGTAGCGTCGGGCCGATCCCCGAGGAGGACGCATTGAACGCGCATGTTCCCAACCGCTCCGAGCAGCGGCTTCGCAGCGTCCGCACGCCTGATGCGGTGCGCACGGGGGGTCACGTTTTTGTTGATGAGTCCAAGCAGGGGGACTACCTCCTCATCGCAACAAGAATCGCGCCGGCCGAGGTCGGTCGTTCCCGGCAGACAGTGCGGACCCTCATCCTGCCCGGGCAGAGCCGACTGCACATGAAGCCGGAACGGCCAGCCCGGAAGCATCTGATTCTGTCGACCTTTGAACGCGCAAACCTCTCCGCGACGATCTTCCGGGCAGGCGCCAGCTATAAGACACAGATCGACGCCCGGCTGGCTTGCCTCGAGTCCTTGATCCGCGATGCAACCGAGCACAGCGACGCCCGACTCTGTCTCGAGCTCGACCAGACGCTCGTGGCCCGTGATCGACGCGCCCTCACGCAACTCACGAAGCAGTACCAGTGCAACGATCTGGAATTCCGGCATGAGCGAGCGGCTCAGGAGCCTCTGCTGGCGGTACCTGACGGTATCGGCTGGGCGTGGGCGCGTGGCGGCGATTTCCGCCGGAGAGCCCAACCCATGGTCGTGGACGTCATCGACGTCTAGAAAACGCGAAACCCGAGCGCCACGTCCGTCCGAACGGGTCTCGGGTCCACTTCTCGGAGCTATTGCCCCTCGCGCGATCTACAGTACTAGTTTTCGCGCCCAGAGCAAGGCCTTCTTCGGAGAGCCCCGGCAATGTTCGCCGTGCCGCTCGTGATCTGGTGGCACGTGCGCGCGTTCCTGAGGCCGGCAGCGTCGAGGCCCAGCCGATGACCGTGCCTACCGGGACGATCCGGTTCACCGTCGCCCCGGTCACCCGTGAGATCAACGCCATGACGCCTGGTCGCGCCACCACGCGTCGTCCACCGGGAGTTGCTCCAGCTGCTCCGTCGTCCTCCGCACATGTTCGACGACGGCCGGCGGCAGACGCACCGAATGCTCACGCACGTAGTGAGGCAGCCCCTCGGGCCACGCGTACACACGATCGGTGAACTCGCGGGAGCCGACAAGCTCACCGCAGAACCGGCACGCCGACTTCCCCATGTACGCGCGCCACGATCCCCTGACGCAGGTAGTAGTACACGTCGTCGCGCTCATCCGGATCCCAGGCGGGGTCGACGAAGTCGCGCGGGTCAGGCCAGCCGGGCCTCGTGTGCGGCCCGTCCCAATAGCCCAGCCGGATCAGCGCGTGCGGAAATACCGTCGGAGAATGTCCGTCCCGGTGCTTCGTCGGCCTCGCTCTCGTCGTTCACGACTGCGATGGTTCCACACGTCGGTAGCCAGACCAGCATGCCTTCCGACAGCACCACCACGTTCGAGTTCGGCCAGGTCACGACCACGTGCAGGTCGGGGCTGACGCCGAGGCGCTCGGCCGGTGCCCCCGAGTCACCGGCACGCACTGAGGACAGCGTCAGCTGAGCACCAGCCTCGCGATCTTCCCGTCGCGCAGCGTGAACTTGAACGGCCCCGTGCCGTTGAACCGGTTGCTCGTCACCTTGATGGTGGCGGTGTAGTCGCCTGCCGCGGCGCCGGGCTCCACCGAGACCACCTCGAGCCGGCTCTTCATCCCGATGTGGTCGGTCTCGTTCCAGCTCCGGACGCCGTCCGGCCCGTGGAACTCGCGCCCCCAGTCGTTCAGGTACGCGTCGTCGGTGAAGGTGGCGACGAAGCGCTCGGTGTCGCCGGCGTTGGTGGCGTCGATGAACTCCTGGATGACGGCGGGAACTGCGGCGGGCTGATCGGTGACGGCCATGCGGAGCCTCCTGGGCACTCGGTTTCTCCGACCCTAGGCACACTCCGCCGCGCCAGCCAGGACTCACCGGTCCTCCCCTCGGGGGCGTCGCGGCGCCGGTCCGGGCGCGTCGCAACGCCGGCCAAGGGCGGCGTCAGCCCAGGCGCAGCTCGTAGAACCGCCACAGGTGCTGCAGCTCCGCGGGGATCTCGGACCCCTCGTACGGCGAGCGCTCCACGAACCCGCGCGACTCGTAGAGCCGGTGGGCGTCCCGCATGAAGCGGTTGCTGTCCAGCCGGACCGTCGGCGCCTTCAGCTCGTCGCGGCACAGGTCCAGCAGCCAGTCCAGCATCTCGGAGCCCAGGTGCGCGCCGCGGTGCTGGGGGCGCACGAACATCCGCTTGATCTCGGCGGCGCCGTCGGCCTGCAGGCGCAGCGCCGCAACGCCGGCCACTGAACCCTCGACCTCCGCGAGCCCGATGACCCCCGAGGGACGCCGGAACTTCGCCAGGGCATCGGCCGTGTGCTCCGCCTCCATGCCCAGAGCGAAGCCATACGTCTGCTCGAACGTGGCGAGCGCCTCCGTCATGTACTCGGTCATCAGCTCGAGCACGACGACGTCGTCATCGGTGGAGGCCTCGCGGACCCGGGACTGGTTCACGGCCCATTCCTTTCACGACCGCGGCGGACAACCCAAATCGATTCACCCCGTAGTCTCGCCCGACCCGCCTCCGCACAGTGGTTCTGCACGCGCCGTGGCGGGCACCGCCGGGCGCACCCGCCGAGCACCTGGAGGAACCATGTCCGTCCGCGCGGGCGGCCGTACCCAGTCGCCGCGGTACGACTACCTGGACACCCCGGGCCCGTGGGTCGCCAAGGACGTCCCGCAGCAGTTCCACCTCACCCTGACCGACCAGGCCCGGCATGGCGCCGACTATCTGCGCATCTACGTCTCCAAGGCGGGCTTCGACCGGACGACGGAGGCGCTCGGCTGGGACGACCTGGACCTCGTCAAGGAGACCGGCTCCTACTCGTCGCAGGGCACCTACGAGACGGACGTCGACCTGTCCGGGCACAGCGGACGCGCAGTCCTGTACACGATCTGGCAGGCGTCCCACCTCGACCAGCCCTACTACCTGTGCTCGGACATCAACATCGGCGGCGCTGCCGGCGAGGGCGGGAGCGCCGTGGAGACCGTCGCGACGACGGCGGCCACCGCTGGTCGCCTCTCCCTGTTCGCCGCCTGACCGCCCCCGCACGACCTCGGCGCCGGCCTGGTGCCGGGTCCGGCGGTCGCCGGACCCGGGCTGCGCAAGCCGCTCGCGCTGGCCTGGCCGTCCAGCGCGGGGCCAGGTTCGGCTGGGCCGCGGGGTTCACGCTGCTCGGTGCAGACGGCGCTGGGTGCTCCGGCCGCCGTCCGGTCAGAGCTGAGCTGTCACGGGGTGGTGGCGACCGTGCGGGAGCGCGAGGTCCGTGCCACGGCGCGGTCGTCGATGCCACGGAAGCTGTGGCGCACGCTCGCAAGCGCCTCGGCACGCTGGACGTCGTCCAAGTGGGCCGGCCCATAGGTGATGACCGGTTCGAGGGCGTCGTAGCCGACGAACTCCAACATTCCGCGGTTGATGTGGAAGAGGAAGTCGTCCGGATCGCCGAACGTCCCACCACGCGTGAAGTGGTCGGCAGTCCCCCCGGTCGTCGCCAGCACCACAGCACGCCGACCGGCCAGAGCAGCCTGGTCGAACACCCCGACGTCCCCGCCGCTCACGCCGCCCATGACGAAGACCCGGTCGATCCATCCCTTGAGGATCGCGGGGAGGGAGAACCACCAGAGCGGGAACGACAGCACCAGCAGGTCGGCGCGAAAGACCGCCGCCAGATCCGCCTCGACCTCCGAGGCGAGAAGACCGCCCTTGACCGCGTTCCACTGCTCGCGCTGCGGCTTGAACGGCCCGTCGAACGGGGCGAACTCATCCCGGTCCAGGACGGGTGCCCACTGCTTCGCGTACAGGTCGATGAACTCGACGGAATATCCCTGCTCCACCAGCGACTCGCGTGCGGCGAGCGCCTGGGCAGCGGTGAACGACGCGGGCTCAGGGTGGGCATGGACCATCAGGGCCGACGCGGGGCGTCCGGGATCTCGACTCACGAGTGCAGCCTACCGACATAACACGATCTGTCGATGTGTTCTCCGAACGCGCACCCGTGGAGGGCCTACCACCTTGGGCGCGCCGACGCCCGTCCCGCCGCTAGGCGGGAATCGCCCGGGCTGTCGCTCCGAGGCCCGCCACGGCCGCCCCGACCTGGCGCAGCAGCGCGTCGTTGCACCTGTAGTGCGTCCACTTGCCCACGCGGGTCGAGTCGACGAGGCCGGCGCGTTCGAGGGTCACCATGTACGAGGAGATGGTCGACTGCGCGAGCCCGCTCTTCGCCTGGATATGGCTGGCGCACACACCGGACTCGCCTCGGTCCGCGATGGGCTCGTACTCGCCGAACTCGGTTTCCGGGTCGCGCAACCACTGCATGATCTGCAGGCGCACCGGGTTGGCGAGAGCCTTGAGCGCATCGAGCAGCTCATCTGCGGGCAGCCCGTCCCTGTCACTCACGGCACCTATTCCTCCCCGATCAGCACTCCCGTCACTGTATCCCAGCCGTCGAGAGCGGACGCCGAACGTATCGACATGATCGATACCTGAGACAGATCTTGTCTCACAGTCCTCGCCCGCGTAATCTGCTCCAGGCGAGCCGCTAGCCCGCCACGGAACACGCAGCCGCGCGGCCACCCGGTCGCCCCACGCAGGGAGGACGTCTTGAGCACCGTGCGCTCCGCACTCCCCACCGCCTTCCGTCCGGCCGCCGCGCGCTGGATGTGCGCAATCGGCTGCTGCCCCCGAGGCTGTCTGTAGAGCGTCCGCTTCGCGTCCGACCACCTCGGCTCCGCCGAACGTGGCCCAGGCGCCAGCGCGATGCTCCGGCCCCACACCAGCCCCAGACGCTCCACGCCAGTCCCGAGGCGCGCATCTGCACGACTCGGGCGCCGACGTCGGGCACGCACGACTCCAGCCAGCCACACCCGCCACACAGCGAAGGAAGAACCATGGCCCGCATCTACGACGACGCGACCAAGCTCATCGGCAACACCCCGCTCGTCAAGCTCAACCATCTGACCGAAGGCCTCGAGGCGACCGTTCTCGGAAAGCTCGAGTTCTACAACCCCGCCAACTCCGTGAAGGACCGCATCGGCGTGTCCATCATCGACGCCGCCGAGGCGTCCGGTGAGCTCAAGGAGGGCGGCACGATCGTCGAGGGCACCTCTGGCAACACGGGTATCGCCCTGGCCTGGGTCGGCGCGGCCCGTGGTTACAAGGTGGTCCTGGCGATGCCGGAGACCATGTCCAAGGAGCGCCGCGCGCTGCTGCGCGCGTACGGCGCCGAGCTCGTGCTCACGCCGGGCGCCGAGGGCATGAAGGGCGCCGTCGCGGCGGCCGAGAAGATCGCTCAGGAGCGCCCCGGCGCCGTCCTGGCCCGCCAGTTCGCCAACGAGGCCAACCCGAAGATCCACCGCGAGACCACCGCCGAGGAGATCTGGGCCGACACGGACGGCGCCGTCGACATCCTGGTGTCCGGTATCGGCACGGGCGGCACCATCACCGGTGTGGGCCAGGTGCTCAAGCAGAAGAACCCCGACATCAAGGTCGTCGCGGTCGAGCCCGAGGAGTCGCCCATCCTCAACGGCGGCGCCCCCGGCCCGCACAAGATCCAGGGCATCGGCGCCAACTTCGTGCCGGAGATCCTCGACACCACGGTGTACGACGAGGTCATCGACATCAACCTCGCCACCGCCATCGACGCAGCACGCCGCTCGGCGAAGGAGGAGGGCCTGCTGGTCGGCACCTCGTCCGGCGCCGCGCTCGCCGCGGCCCTGCAGGTCGCGAAGCGCCCGGAGAACGCAGGCAAGACGATCGTCGTGATCATCCCCGACTTCGGCGAGCGCTACCTGTCCACGCCGCTGTTCGAGGGCCTGGTCGACTGATGACACGGGTGCGCGGGCTGTTCCGGGTTCTTGCCGAGGACCTGGACGCCGCGCGCGCCCACGACCCGGCCGCGCGGTCCCGCCTGGAGGTCGCCCTCGCCTACCCGGGCGTGCACGCCCTCTGGGCGTACCGCGCGGCGCACCGCATGTGGCGGGTGCCGTTCCTTCGTCTGCCCGCACGGCTGTTCTCGCAGTTCGCGCGGGCGACGACCGGGATCGAGATCCATCCGGGTGCCCGGCTGGGGCAGCGGCTGTTCATCGACCACGGTATGGGTGTCGTGATCGGCGAGACCGCCGTCGTGGGCGACGACGTCATGCTGTACCACGGCGTCACGCTGGGCGGACGGTCGCTCAACCGGGGCAAGCGCCACCCGACCCTCGGCGACCGCGTGACGGTCGGCGCGGGCGCGAAGGTGCTGGGGCCTGTGTGGGTCGGGGACGACGTGCAGATCGGCGCCAACGCCGTCGTTGTGAAGGACGTACCCGCCGGAGCCGTCGCGGTGGGGATCCCCGCGCGGATCCGGGTGCCGCACGCGCCGGTGGCCGAGCGTTCGCGCAACGAGGACCCGGCGGAGCTCATCGAGTACTCGATCTGAGCCGGCCGCGGGTCAGAGGGTCCGCTTCGAGAACGACATTGGGCACCGATCCGAGCTGGATTCGGTGCCCGATGTCGTTCTCGACGCGGGCCTTTCTCAGCGCAGTTCGTCCGCGTGCTGCCCCGCGAGGGCCGGCGGCGCCTTCGCCAGCCAGGCATCGACCACCGCCTCGCGCAGGTCGGTGTCGCCGACGGCGTCGAGCTGGACCAGCACCGCGGGGAAGCCGTTGAAGTGCGGGATCGTGAAGAACCCCGGCCGCGCCTCGGCGAGGACGGCTTCCTTCTCCGCGAGGTCGTCGACCATGACGCCGAGGATCGGCCCCTCCGGGACGGGCTCGTCGCCGAACCGCTTGAGGTCGGCCTTGCTGAACGGGCGCTCCCACGCGAAGCCCTTCCCCGCTACGGACCAGGCGCGGCCGCGGTGGCTCGTGCCCTCGGTGGTCTCGGGCAGCGCGAGGGCGAGCCGGGCGACGTCGTCGTAGGTGGCCACGCCTCCACCGTAGACGGTCCAGTCATCTATCGGCTCTCCGTCACGAGGCTCTCCGGCCTCGTGACGAAGCGACGGACCGTGTCACCAGGATGAGCGCGGGCACGGCCAGTACCAGATGGAACACGTTGGCTACCGGGTCGAGCGGGATCGCCACGGGTGTGCCGAGCAGTAGCCCCGGGATGAACCAGCCGATCACGCCGAGCACCGCGTAGATGGCCCCGACCGCTCCAGTGAAGAGGCGCGCAGCCCGAGCGTCCCGAGCGGCCCAGCCGGCGTACACAGCGAGCAGGCAGAACAGCAGGTGAAGGGCGCTGTGCGCCCAGTCGTGGGCCAGCCGGTGCTCGGCCAGCTTGGTGATCACCGGGTACACGGTGAACCCGGCGAACAGGACTGCCGCGACGCGGCAGTAGAGACGGAACTGCCGGTCGGTGGCCACAGCCGCCACGCTATCGGTAGAGGCCTAGTGGTCGGCAGGACGTCAGGCGATCGGTAGCTCGGATTGCCGATCTCCTGACGTTCTGCCGACCACACGTGACGTGGTGTGCGGCAGCGCAGCGGAGGGCCGCACACCCGGTAGGGTGTGGGCAGTACTTGGGACGCGCCGTCTCAGGTAAGACGTTTCCACGACGAGGTGACCCCCATGCGCATCGGAATCCAGACCGGCTACTGGTCCCGCAGGCCCCCGAAGGGCATCCAGCAGTTCATCGTGGCCGCCGACAAGCTCGGCCTCGACTCGGTCTGGACGGCGGAGGCCTACGGCTCCGACGCCTTCTCGCCGCTGGCCTGGTGGGGCTCCCGCACCAGGAACGTGCGCCTGGGCACGGGCATCGCCCAGCTGTCGGCCCGCACGCCGACGGCGACCGCCATGCAGGCCCTCACGATGGACCACCTGTCCAAGGGCCGGTTCGTGCTCGGGCTCGGCGCCTCGGGCCCGCAGGTCGTCGAGGGCTGGTACGGCGAGCCGTACAAGCGGCCGCTGGCCCGGACGCGCGAGTACGTCGACATCGTGCGGCAGGTGATGCGCCGCGAGGCGCCCGTGACCCACAACGGCTCGTTCTACCAGCTCCCGCTGCCGGCCGACGCGCCAGGGTCGACGGGGCTGGGCAAGGCCCTCAAGCCGACAGTGCACCCGTTCCGCCCCGAGATCCCCATCGTGCTGGCTGCCCAGGGCCCCAAGAACGTGGCCCTCGCCGCCGAGATCGCCGACGGCTGGATGGCCGGCTTCTACGCGCCGCGGATGGACGACGAGTTCCGTGCGCTGCTCGCCGAGGGCTTCGACGCACGTCGTGCCGAGCGGTCGCCGGCCGACGGGTTCGAGGTGTGCGCCATGGTCCCCGTCGTCGTGCGGGACGACGTCGAGGCCGCCGCCGACGTCATCCGCCCCCACATCGCCCTGTACGCGGGCGGGATGGGCTCCAAGGAGGCGAACTTCCACAAGCAGTCGCTCGACCGGCTCGGCTACCAGGAACCGCTCGACAAGGTCCAGGAGCTGTACCTCGCGGGGCACAAGGAAGAGGCGGCCGCGGCCGTGCCGACGCAGCTCGTGGAGGAGATCGCGCTCGTCGGGCCGATCGACAAGATCCGCCGCGAGCTGCCGACCTGGGAGAACACCGCCATCACGACCATGCTCCTCCAGGGCGACCCGGCCTCGATGCTGGCGGTCCTGGCGGCGTCCCAGGACAGCTCGCTGGGCGGCCGCGTCCGCCAGACGGCGGGCGCCCTCCTCTCCCGCCTGGCCCCCAAAAAGGTCTGACCCGCCCGCCCACCGATCGTTGAGTGCTGGCTATTTGCGCTGTTTCGGGCGCTGAGAACGCAAATACCCAGCACTCAACGACCGGCTAGGGCATCGTCCTCGGGGAACCAGACCGCGCGCCTCAGGTTCACGCGGCGGCCGTCGCGGGACAGCGGGCAGTCCTCCGCGCGCAGCGCGTCCAAGGCCTCGGTCAGGTACTGCTGGGGCGGGGATCCGGCGGCGTTGACGACACGCCACCACGGGACGCGTCCGCCGTCCGACGGCGATGCGGGGTCGCCTTCCGCGCCCTCCTCGCCCGCACCCTCCTCGCCCGCGCCCCCCGGGCCGTCGTCGTCCGGGACGAGGTGGGCGTACCGGTCCCCCGACCCGGCCATGACGCTCCCCACCTGGCGCGGACCGCCCCGGCCGAGCTCCTCACCGACGATCTCGGCGATCAGCCCATACGTCATTGCGCGGCCCGACGGGATGCGGCGCACGACGTCCAGCACCGCGGCGGCGTACTCCTCGACATCGGTGAGCTGGGATCCAGGCGGCGAGTCGGTCACGGGGGCGATCGTAGACGCGGGGACGATCTGGTGGCCTCCTCGCGCCGACACTCACAGATGAGTTCCGGTCCCGGGCGCAGTCCACACCTTGACGGAAGGACACACCATGACCGACCGAACCGTACGGACTCTCGTGGCCGGGCGCGGCCTGGTGGAAGCGCCGCGTTGGCACGACGGGCGGCTGCACTTCTCCGACTGGTCGGCGGGCGAGGTGCTCACGCTGACGCCGGAGGGCGGCACCCAGGTGATCGCCCGCGCCGACGCGTTCCCGCTGTGCACCGACCGGCTGCCCGACGGGCGCTTGCTCCTCGTGGCCGGCACGCAGCTCCTGGTCCAGGCCGCCGACGGCCTCGCTCCCGAGCCGTATGCGGATCTGGCGCCCGCCGGCGACCAGGTCTGGAACGACATCGTCGTGGACCGGCGTGGGAACGCCTACGTGAACGGCGGCGGCGGATTCGAGGGCGGCGACAACGCGGTGGCGCTCGTCACGCCCGACGGCGTCGTCCGACAGGTCGCGCAGGAGCTCGCGTTCCCCAACGGGATGGCGGTCACGCCCGACGGCGGCACGCTGCTCGTCGCCGACTCGTACGCCCAGGAGATCGTCGCGTTCGGCATCGCGCCCGACGGCGGGCTGTCCGGTCGCCGCACCTGGGCCGCGGTGCCCGAGCACCCCGACGGGATCTGCCTCGACGCCGAGGGCGCCGTCTGGTTCGCCGACGTCGGCACGAGCCGGTGCGTGCGAGTGGCCGAAGGCGGGCGACTGCTCGACGAGGTGCCGCTCGACCGCGGGTGTTTCGCGTGCGTGCTGGGCGGCCCCGATCGCACGACGCTGTACATCACCGCGGCGGAGTGGCTGGGCTGGGAAGAAGGAGTGACAGCCGGCTCCGGCATCCTGGCCGCCGTCGACGTCGGTGTATCCGGCGCCGGATATCCGTGACCTCGGGCTGTTCGCCCGAAATCCTGTTGCTCGCCGATGCGACGATCGATGCATGGCCCTTCCCCGGATTGCCCTGCCCGCCGGCTACCGCTGGCGCACGCTGACCCAGGACGACCAGCGGCTCGTGACCGAGCTGGACACGTGGGCGTTCCCGACGGGACACGCCCACGACGACATCGACGCCGCCCCGTCACCGCTGACCTGGGAGCGCGCGATCGCCATCGAGGCCGACGGCGTCGACGGCCTGGTGGCGCTGCACGCGTCGTACCCGTTCACCCACTTCCCCGTGCCCGGGGCCGAGCTGCCGACCGCGGGCCTGACCTGGGTGGGCGTGCATCCGCAGCACCGCCGCCGCGGCCTGCTGACGGCGATGATCGACCTGCACCTGGCGCGCTCCGCCGAGCGTGGCGAGGCGCTCAGCGCCCTGTTCGCCGCCGAGGCGCCGATCTACGGCCGGTTCGGCTACGGCCACGCGGCCGACGACCTGCGCGTCACCGTCCCGCGCGGCGCCGCCCTGCGGGACGTGCCGGGGGCGGAGCGGCACACGATCCGGATCGAGGTCGCCAGCCGCGAGAAGCACGGCGCGCTCGAGGACCGGCTCCACCGCGCGGCCGGCGCCACCCCCACGGGCCTACCCGGGATCAACCGCCCGGGCTGGGTCACGCGTGAGACCGAGGAGCTGCAGGCCTCCTGGTGGGCCGACTCCCCGATCTACCGCGAGGGCCGCGAGTCGCGACGCATCATGATCGTCGAGCTCGACGGCGAGCCGCGCGGCTACGTCACGTTCCGCCGCACCCTGAGCTGGGAGCCCACCGGGCCGCGCGGGCGGGTCGACGCCGGCGAGGTCGTCGCGCTGGACGCCGCGGCCGCCCGGGCCCTGTGGGGCGCGCTGCTCGACCTGGACCTGACGAACGAGGTCACGCCCTTCGTCCTGCCCGTGGACGACGTGATCACGCACCTCCTGGTGGACCTGCGCGCCGCCGGCCCGCGCACCCCGGACAACCTGTGGGTCCGGCCGGTCGACGTCGCCGGGGCGCTCGCCGGACGCCGGTACGCGGCCGACGTCGACGTCACGCTCGCCGTCACCGACGCGCGGCTGCCCGCCAACGCCGGCGTCTACCGCCTGCAGGCGGAGGCCTTCGGGCCTGCGTCCGTGGAGCGGGTCGACCCGGAGTTCGAGTCCGCCGAGCTGTCGCTCGATGTGCGCGAGCTGGGCGCCGCCTACCTGGGCGGACGGTCGCTCGCCGCGCTGGCCGCCGCGGGGCTCGTCACCGAGCACTCGCGTCCCGGGCAGAGCGGGGGCGCACTGGCCCGCGCGAGCACGGCGTTCGGCTGGCCGGTCGCGCCGGCGTCGTCCTGGGTGTTCTGAGACCGGTGTCGGCCCTCAGGTCTGGCAGGTGGGGCACCAGAACAGGTTGCGACCCGCCAGCTCCTTGACCAGCACCGGCGTGCCGCAGACCCGGCACGGCAGGCCGTCACGGTGGTAGACGTAGAACGCCTGGTCGGCGGGCACGGCGTCGGGCAGCCCGTCGGTGTTCTGCCGGGTCCGACGCCGGCCGTCCACAACGGGCTTGTGTTCTCCGGAGCCTTGGCCAGGGTCATAGCCCCGTTCTCGAACCGCTTGCCGGGCCGGGCGGTCGGTCGGGCGGGTTGTGACGATCGCGCCTTGGGCGGCGCCGGCTCGCATGAGGGTCACCAGGTCGTGCCAGATGGCGCGGACCGTTGCGGCGGGCAGGTCGCGGCCGGGCCGCAGCGGGTCGACCCCGGCCCGGAACAGCGCCTCGGCGCGGTAGATGTTCCCCACCCCGGCGACGACCGCCTGGTCCATGAGCTGCTGCCCGATCGTCACCCGTGACCGGCCGACCGCCGCGACGAAGTCCTCGACGTCGCCGTCGTCCCGGATGGGGTCGGGGCCGAGGCGGGACTGGACCGCCGTCTTCTCCTCGGCGGTGATCACCTCGCAGGCCGTCGGGCCGGTGAGGTCGGCGACGGCGTGAGCGCCGAGCAGGCGCACGCGCACCTGCCCGCGCGGCTCCGGCGCTGTCCACTCAGCTCCGCTGGTCGAGCGTGCCGAGGGCGCAGGCCCGGCCGGCGCCGTCGTCTCGCGCTCACCGATGCGCTTGCGGGGCGCGCCGATCGCGTGCGCCACCTCCGGCGCGTCCGGGGCGCCCGCGAACGTCCATGCGCCGTACAGCCCGAGGTGCGTGCGCAGCCACAAGGTGTCAGATCCCGAGGTCACCCCGGTTGCCTGCGTGTCTGACGCGTCGACGTCCGCGATTCCGTCGGCAGGCGCGAAGCCCAGGAAGAGCTGCTTGCCCCAGGCCTCGCCCGCCACCAGCCGACGTCCCGAGAGCACCGCGGCGCCGTCGGCGAACCGCCCCTGCGGGCTGCTCACCCGCAGGGTCTGCCCGGCGTACAGCGAGGCGAAAGTCCGCGCGAGGCGGTGGACGGTATGCCCCTCAGGCACGCTTGGATTCGTAGTCGGCGAGCTGGTCGATGCGACGCTGGTGCCGCACGTCGCCGCTGAACTGCTCTGCGACGAAGGCCTCGACGAACGACGTCGACTCCTCCACGGTGTGCATGCGGCCGCCCACGGCGATCACGTTCGCGTCGTTGTGCTGGCGGCCCAGCTTCGCGGTCTCCAGCGACCAGGCGAGCACGGCGCGCACGCCGGTGACCTTGTTCGCGGCGATCTGCTCCCCGTTGCCGGAGCCGCCGATCACTATGCCGAGCGAGTCCGGCTCGGCGACGACGGCCTCGCCGGCCGATATGCAGAAGGCGGGGTAGTCGTCCAGGGGGTCGAGCTCGTGGGCTCCGTGGTCGATCACCTCGTGCCCGGCGGCGGTGAGATGCTGCACCAGGTGCTGCTTGAGGTCGTACCCGGCGTGGTCGGCGGCGATGTGCAGGCGCATGACCCCATCTTCCCTCATCCGACGGCCAACTTTTGCGTACGCTGGCGCAATGACCACCGACGCCACGGGTCTCACGTCGGGCATCGACCTCGACGCGCTCGAGCCCGCAACCCGACCACAGGACGACCTGTACCGCCACGTCAACGGGCGGTGGATCGACACGCACGAGATCCCCGCCGACCGCGCCATGGACGGCGCGTTCCGTGCCCTCTACGACCAGGCGGAGGTGCACGTCCGGGAGATCATCCAGGACGCGCCCACCGGTTCCATGATCGGCGACCTGTACGCGAGCTTCATGGACACGGGGCGCATCGCCGAGCTCGGCACGACGCCGCTGGACGAGGACTTCGCGCTGATCCGGGACGCCGGCAACATGGCGGACCTGACCCGCGCGCTGGGCACGCTGCAGCGCACGGGCGGCACGGCCGGCGTCCGCTTCTGGGTGGACAACGACGCGACCGACCCCGAGAAGTACGTCGTCTACCTGCGGCAGTCCGGCCTCGGGCTGCCCGACGAGGCGTACTACCGCGAGGAGCAGTACGCCCCGATCCGCAAGAAGTACCTGCCGCACGTGTCCAGGATGCTGCGGTTCGCCAGCGTCCAGGAGACGTGGGGCATCTCCTCCGACGACGCCGCCCGCCGCGTCCTCGAGCTCGAGAAGCGGCTCGCCACCCACCACTGGGACGTGGTGCGCGACCGCGACGCCACCCTTACCTACAACCCGATGACGCTCGCCGATCTCGTCGAGTCGGCGCCCGGCTTCGACTGGGTTGCCTGGGCCGAGGCCCTCGGCGTGCCCGACGGCGCGTTCGACCACGTCGTGGTGCGCGAGCCCGACTTCGCGACCGGCTTCGCCGCCCAGTGGAGCGAGCTCTCGCTGCTGGACTGGCAGCTCTGGATGACGTACCACGTGGTCAGCGCCCGGGCGCCGTACCTCACCGACGAGCTCGTCGAGGCCAACTTCGACTTCTACGGCCGCACGCTCACCGGCGCGCAGGAGGTCCGCGAGCGCTGGAAGCGCGGCGTGGCGCTCGTGGAGGGCGCGCTCGGCGAGGCGGTGGGCGCGGAGTACGTGGCGCGGCACTTCCCGCCGTCGAACAAGGCCCGGATGGACCGTCTGGTGGAGGCGCTGGTCGCGGCCTACCGGGAGTCGATCGAAGGTCTCGACTGGATGACCGACGAGACCAAGGCGAAGGCCCTGACGAAGCTGGAGAAGTTCACGCCCAAGGTCGGGTACCCCGTCAAGTGGCGGGACTACTCCGAGCTCGACGTGCGCTCGGCCGATCTGGTGGGCAACGTCCGCCGGTCCAACGCGTTCGACCAGGACTACGAGCTCGCGAAGATCGGCAAGCCGCTCGACCGCGACGAGTGGTTCATGACGCCGCAGACCGTCAACGCGTACTACAACCCGGGCATGAACGAGATCGTGTTCCCCGCGGCGATCCTGCAGCCCCCGTTCTTCGACCCCGACGCCGACGACGCCGTGAACTTCGGCGGGATCGGCGGCGTCATCGGGCACGAGATCGGCCACGGGTTCGACGACCAGGGCTCCAAGTACGACGGCGACGGCCGCCTCGAGGACTGGTGGACCGACGCCGACCGCGCCGAGTTCGAGAAGCGCACGAGCGCGCTGATCGCGCAGTACGACCAGTTCCGGCCGGCGCAGCTTGCGGCGTCCGGCGTGGGCGCGGATGGCGCGGCCGCGGGTGCCGACGGCGAGAGCAGCGCGGAGGGCGAGGGCGCAGGAGACGCGCACGTCAACGGAGGCCTGACGATCGGCGAGAACATCGGCGACCTGGGTGGCCTGTCGATCGCGATCAAGGCGTACCGGATCGCGCTGGGCAAGCCCCTGGACGAGGCACCCGTCGTGGCCGGGCTGACCGCCCTGGAGCGGATCTTCCTCGGCTGGGCGCAGGTGTGGCAGTCCAAGGGCCGCGACGAGGAGGTGCTCCGGCGTCTCGCGACGGACCCGCACTCCCCCAACGAGTTCCGCTGCAACGGCGTCGTGCGCAACGTGGACGAGTTCTACACGACGTACGACGTCAAGCCGGGCGACGCCCTCTACCTCCCGGAAGAGGACCGCGTCCGCATCTGGTGAGGGTCCGCGAAGTAGAGCGCCTGTCCGGGTCTCCCTGGTGTCACCAGGGAGACTCGGACAGGCGCTCTACTTCGGCGACTTCGCGAACTGGTCAGGCGTCCGCGGCCTGGGCCTTCAGGGCTCGGTCTGTGCCTGCCAGGGCCTCTACGATCAGCCGGCGCAGGGCCGGGGCCGCGTCGGCGTTGGTGTCCAGCCAGGCGGTCGTCGCGTCCCGCAGCTCCGCCGACGCCAGCGGCGCCGGGTAGAAGCCCTCGATGATCTCCTCGGCAATGTGGTACGACCGCGCGTTCCAGACCTTCAGCACGGCGTCCAGGTACGGCTGCACGACGCCGGCCAGCGTGGCCGGGTCGTTCACGTGCAGGAACCCGAGGCCCGTGTTCCGGATGATCACGTTCGGCACGTCGGCGTCCACGACTGACGACAGCGCGGCCAGCTTGCCCTCGACCGTCGGCTTCGCGGCCCGCGCGCGGGCGGCGGACTGGCGGCCGGTCGCCGTGTCGTCGGCCGCCAGCGTGGCGTCGATCTGCTGGTCGCCTGCGGCGCCGTTGAGCACGAGGCCCTCCAACAGCTCCCACCGCAGGTCGGTGTCGATCTCCAGCCCGTCCAGCGCGACCGAGCCGTCCAGCAGGCCCGACAGCGTCGCGACGTGCGCCGGCGTGGAGGCCACGTGCGCGAAGAACTTCACGAGCTGGAACTGCGTGTCCGAGCCGGATTCGGCGTCGCCCACGAGCGCCCAGAGCGCGTCGCCCACCTCGGCGATCGTCGCCGCCCGGGCCGACGGCGCCACGTACTGCTTGGCCGCCAGCACCATCTGGTTGAGCGTCGTGCGCAGCGTCGTCGACTCGCTCTCGCGGGCGATGCCGCCCAGCACGAGCTGCACGTACTGCGACGCCGGGACCTCGCCGTCGCGCACCGAGTCCCAGACCGAGCCCCACACCAGGGAGCGGGCCAGCGGGTCGGCGATGTCGGCCAGATGCTCCAGCGCCACACGCAGCGACGCCGCGTCGAGCCGGATCTTCGCGTACGCGAGGTCCTCGTCGTTGAGCAGCACGAGCGCCGGGCGGTCGAGCTCGACGAGCTCCTTCACGTCGGTCCGCGGCCCATCGACGTCCACCTCGGTGAAGTGGGTGCGCACGAGCTCACCGGCGTCGGACAGGCTGTAGAAGCCGATGCCGAGGCGGTGCGGACGGATCGTGGGCCACTCGGCGGGCGCCGTCTGCTCGACGACGAACGACATGATGCGGCCGTGGCTGTCCGTCTCGATCACCGGACGCAGGGTGTTCACGCCCGCGGTCTCCAGCCAGAGCTTCGACCAGGCCCTGAGGTCGCGACCGCTGGTGGCTTCGAGCTCCGTCAGCAGGTCGGTCAGCTCGGTGTTGCCCCACGCGTGCTTGCCGAAGTACGCCGAGACGCCCGCGATGAACGCCTCACGCCCCACCCAGGCGACGAGCTGCTTGAGCACGGACGCGCCCTTGGCGTAGGTGATGCCGTCGAAGTTGACCTGGACGTCCTCGAGGTCCTTGATCTCCGCGACGATCGGGTGCGTGGAGGGCAGCTGGTCCTGCTTGTAGGCCCAGGACTTCTCCATCGCGGAGAACGTGGTCCAGGCTGCGTCCCACTCGGTGGCCTCGGCCGTGGCGAGCGTGGAGGCGTACTCCGCGAACGACTCGTTGAGCCACAGGTCGTTCCACCACTTCATGGTGACCAGGTCGCCGAACCACATGTGCGCCAGCTCGTGCAGGATCGTCACCACGCGGCGCTCGCGCACCGCCTCGGTCACCTTGGAGCGGAACACGTACGTCTCCGTGAAGGTCACGCAGCCCGCGTTCTCCATCGCGCCCATGTTGTACTCGGGCACGAAGAGCTGGTCGTACTTGGTGAACGGGTACGGCACGCCGAACGTGGACTCGTAGAACTCGAAGCCCTGCCGGGTCTTCTCGAAGATGTAGTCGGCGTCGAAGTGCTCCGACAGCGACTTGCGGCAGAACGCGCCGAGCGGGATCTCGCGGCCGTCCGACGACGTCAGCGACGACCGGACCACGGCGTACGGGCCGGCGACGAGCGCCGTGATGTACGTCGAGATGCGGCCGGTGGGCTCGAACGTCCAGGTCGCGACGTCGCCCTCGCTGGTCGAGCCCTCCTCGCTGGTCGAGCCCTCCCCGCTGGTCGAGCTTGTCAAGACCACCGGCTCCGGCGTCGGCTCGTTGCTCACGACCTCCCACGCGGCGGGCGCGGTGACCGTGAACTGGAACGTCGCCTTGAGGTCCGGCTGCTCGAAGCAGGCGAACACGCGCCGCGCGTCCGGCACCTCGAACTGCGTGTACAGATAGACCTCGCCGTCCACCGGGTCCACGAAGCGGTGCAGGCCCTCGCCCGTGTTCGTGTAGCCGCAGTCGGCGACGACGACGAGCTCGTTGTCGGCGGCCAGCCCCGCCAGGCTGATGCGGGAGTCGGCGAACACCGACGCCGGGTCCAGCTCGCGGCCGTTCAGCACCACGGACCTCACCGACGGGGCGACCAGGTCGACGAACGTCGCGGCGCCTTCCGTCGCGGTGAAGCGCACAGTCGTGGCGGACGCGAAAGTCTCCGGACCGGTGGTCAGGTCCAGCGCGATCTCGTACGACTCGACTGCTACGACGCCGGCGCGGGCGACCGCCTCGGCGCGGGTCAGGTTCTCTCCGGGCACAGGCCCTCCACGTCTGTCTTCTCGTGGGCGCTGGTGGGCACCCCGCGCGTCCGATTGGCGCGCCTTTTCGGTTGGCTTGTCGTCCGGTCTGTGAACTACCTGCGACGACTCGTCGATCATGCCACGCAGGAGTAACAGCGAGTAACGCCTTTGTGTACGATCGACCGCGGTCGCCCGACCGACCGATTTGAGCTGAGGGAGTCGCCTGATGTCCGGCACAGTGCCGCCGCCGCCACCGCCGCCAGGCGGGGGCCCCGACGAAGAGTCGGGTGCGCAGCCCCAGGAGCAGCACCCGCGCACCGCGCCCACGCCTGCCCAGCAGGCACCGGCCGCGCCCACGCCTGCCCAGCAGGGACCGGTGCAGCGCGTCTCCGCGGCGACGCGCATGCCACCGGCCATCTCGCCCGCGAACCAGTTCTCGCAGGCCGTCACCCCGGCGCCCGCCGCGCCGGGCGCGCCCGTGGTCCACTCCGTGAACAAGGGCGGCGGGGACGCGACGCAGCAGCAGTACTACCCCGAGCAGTACGGGCAGCAGTACCAGCCGGGCTATGCGCAGCCTCAGGCCTACGCGCAGCAGGCGCCGCAACAGCCCCAGGGCGGCCAGTACCCGCCGCAGCCGTACCCGCCGCAGGGCTACGACCAGTACGGACAGCCCGTCTATGCGGCGCCGGGTGGTGGCTACCCGCCCGAGCCGGAGAGCGAGCGCAGGAAGCTCAGCCCAGGCTGGATCGCGTTCATCGCCCTGGACGTGCTGCTCGTGGTCGCCGCGATCGTGTTCGCCGTGAGCCTGTTCAACTCCCCCGGCAGCTCGCCGACGGACGACAACACGCCGGCCGCCGAGCAGTCGGCCGAGCCCTCGGCCGAGACCGGGCTCGAGACCGATGGCGGGGCTGATGTCGAGACGTTCGCCGCGCCGTCGCTCAACATCACCTGCACGATCTCCGCGGACGCCGCCACGTGCGGCATCGCGCAGCTCAACCAGAAGCCCGCCCCCGACGACTCGTGCGGCGGCGCCTCCGGCTACGTCGCGAAGGTGGACCCGAGCGGCAACGTGACGCAGCCGTGCATCGGCAAGAAGGACCAGCCGAAGAAGGCGTCCGGTGACATCGCGATCCTGGACTACGGCCAGACCAAGAAGGCCCACGACTTCACGTGCACCAGCGCCGACACGGGCATGACGTGCGTCGCCGACTCGACGAAGACGGGCTTCTCGATCGCCAAGGCAGGCATCGGCCAGGCCTGACCCCCGTCCCGTTGAGTGCGGGCTATTTGTTGCCTCAGAGCGTCTGAAGCAACAAATAGCCCGCACTCAACGCTGGGCGGGCGGGGTCAGGCTGGGTCTTCCTCGTTCATTACCGTGACTAGAGAGCGCAGGCGCGCGTTGGAGAACAGGTCCTCCAGCAGGACCACCGTTCCCGCGGAGTCGGCCAGCGGCACCTTCCAGTTCGGGTACTCGGTGTCCGTTCCGGGCTGGTTCTGCGCGCGGCGCTCCCCCACGGCGTCGGTCAGGTAGACCCCGACCAGCGCGGACGGCGTGTCCTTGAGGTAGCGGTGCAAGCCCTCGACCAGCTCCCGCTCGGACGGGTCGAACGTCGTCAGTCCGCGGCGGGACAGCGCCTCCACCAGCGAGTCGCGCTCCGCGCGCGCACGTGCCCGCAGGATCGTCGCCTCCTCCGTCAGCAGCCCGAGCCGCTCGCGCAGGTCCACGTGCTCGCCCGCGAGGTAGCCCGCCGTCGGCGGCAGGTCGTGGGTGGTCACGGTGGCCAGCGCCGCGCTCCGGTACGCCTCCGGCTCGAGGGGCGCGCCGTTGGCGTCCCGCTCGAAGAGCAGGACCGATGTGCCCAGGATGCCGCGCTCCGCGAGGTAGTCGCGGATCCACGGCTCGAACGTGCCGAGGTCCTCGCCCACGATCGCCACCCCGGCACGGTGCGCCTCCAGGCACAGGATGCCGATCAGGGCCTCGTGGTCGTAGGTGACGTACGCGCCGGCCGACGCGCGTGCCCCGCCCGGGATCCACCACAGGCGGAAGAGCCCGAGCACGTGGTCGATGCGCAGCGCTCCGCAGTGCCGCAGCGTCGTGCGCAGCAGCTCGCGGTAGGGCGCGTAGCCCACCTTCGCGAGCGCGCGCGGGTGCCACGGCGGCTGGGTCCAGTTCTGGCCCTGCTGGTTGTACATGTCCGGCGGCGCGCCCACGGACACCCCGCGGGCGAGGACGCCGGAGTCCGCCCACGCGTCGGCGCCGTGCGGCGACGCGCCGACGGCGAGGTCCTTCAGCACGCCCAGCCGCATCCCGGCGTCGAGCCCCGCGCGGTGCGCCGCCCGCAGCTGCTCGTCGGCCACCCACTGCAGCCAGCAGTAGAACTGGACGCGCTCGGACAGGGCGTTGCGCAGCGTCGTCACGCCGGACGCGCCCGGGTCGGAGAGCTCCGCCGGCCAGTCCCGGCCGTCCAGGTGCTCGGTGATCGCGCACCAGGTGGCGAAGTCGATCAGGCCCTTGCCCTGCGCCAGCACGTACTCGTCGAACGCCGTCTGCCGGGCCGCTGAGCGCGGCGCCGTGTACACGACCTCCAGCGCGGCCTTCTTGGCCTCCCAGACGGCGTCCCGGTCGATCGGCCCGGAGTCCTCGGACAGCTCACGGACGGGCTCGGCGGCCCACTCCACGAGCGACCGGTCGGCGGCGGAGAGGTACGCCGTCTCACGGATGTCCTCGACGCGGATGTACAGCGGCGACATGAAGCGGCGCGACGTCGGCAGGTAGGGGCTCGGCGTCAGCGGCGTCACCGGCTCGGTGGCGTGCAGCGGGTTCACGCCGACGAAGTCGGCCCCGGCGTTGTGCGCCGTCTGCCAGGCGAGGTCGCCGAGGTCGGCGAGGTCACCGATGCCCCAGGAGTCCCTGGACCGCACCGAGTAGAGCTGGACCATGAAGCCCCAGGCCTGCTTGCGGGCCACCTTCTTGCGCAGCTCCAGCCGCTGCGGCGTCACCACGAGCGACGCCTGCGCCGTGTGCCCGCCCGACTCCGCGTGCAGCGTGTGCCAGCCCAGCGGCAGGTTGCCGGGGACCGTGAACGTCGCCCGGCCCACCTTGCGGCTGTCCACGGTGCGGGGCGAGGTGTTGACATCCGCCTGGCGCAGCGGGACCCGGGTGCGCTGCACGGTGGCGAACGAGCCCGTGGCGGTCGCCTGCGGCGCCGTCACGCGCCACGGGGTGGCGCCCGTCGGCATAGCCGGCGTCTCGGACAGCTCGAGCTCGACCCACGCGGTCACCTCCGCGCCGTCCGCGACGTGCACCGGCACCTGTACCTCGGCGCCCTCCCGCGTCACGACGGTCGGCGGCAGCATCGCGCGCCACTCGTCGTCGCGGCTGCGCTCCAGGCTCGAGGCGACGGCGGCGGGCGTCGACGCCGGTACGTCGAGCGCCTCCAGCACCGCGACGATCGTCGATGCGCTGACGTGCTGGACGCGGCCGTCGTGGTCGGTGTACTCGCGCTGCACGCCGTGGGCGGCTGCCAGCTCGGCCAGCTCCGGCGGCACTGGGGGGCCGTCTCCGGTGGAGCCGGTCATCTGTTCGTCGGTCACAAGGAAAGATCCTGCCATCAACCGGCGCTCCCCGGGCGCAACGGGGGCGTGTCCGGTGAATTGACAGGCTGGTCGCAAGCGCTCGGGCGGTGGGCTCGGGCGGCCCGTGGGTCCCGTCAGCTGACGCCGGGCGTGTCCCCCGCGGGGCTCTCGTCGAACGTTACGGGCGCCGAGCGGGCGACGATCCCCGCGTGCAGCAGCTCCGAGTGGCCCGCGACGCGCAGCGACCGCGCGACCGCCCACTGCTGGGCTGGGCGCACCTGGGCGTGCATCGTGAAGGTGAGGCCACCCTGGTCGACGGCGTCCACGCCCCGCACGGACGGTGTCTCCAGGAGGCTGTCGGCGAGCTCCGGGTCGTTCTTCACGCGGTCGACGGCGCGGCCGAGCGCGGCGCGGACCGCGTCGACGTCGGTACCGAGCGGGACCTGCACCGAGGCGACCGCGCGGCTCCACTCCTGGGTGCGGTTGCCCGCGCGCAGGATCTCGCCGTTGCGGACGTACCAGAGGGTCCCGTCGAACGCACGCACCTGGGTGAGGCGCAGGCCCATCGCCTCGACGGTGCCGATGACGCCGGCCCCGAGGTCCACGTTGTCGCCGACGCCGAACTGGTCCTCGATGAGCAGGAAGACGCCAGAGATGAAGTCCTTGACGAGGCTCTGGGCGCCGAAGCCGAGGGCGACGCCCACGACACCAGCACCGGCGATCAAGCCCGCGGGATTCAGCCCCAGAACCTGCAGGATCGACATCACCATCAGCGTGCCGATCACGATGTTCGCGGTGGAGTTCAGCACCGATCCCACGGTCCGTGCACGCTGGGCGCGCCGCTCAGCCACCCGTGGGTTGGACGCGACCAGGACGTCAGCCAGGGCTTGCGGCGTCATCAGCATGTTCTTGCGGCGCTTTCTGCCCGCAACGGGGGTGGCACCAGGCGCGCTGCCCGTCGTGGTGCCCACGGGGTCGGCGGCGCGCTCGACGACCGCCCTCGGCTTCTGGCCGATGGCGATGCGCTCCGTGAGGGCGGTGACGACGTGCCGCAGCACAGCGATGGTGGCCATCCCGATCACCAGGATCAGGATGATCTTCAGGGGCTTGTCGCCGAACCAGGTCCAGAAGTCCTCGGCACTGTCGAACACTGAGGTAGCAAGAGACTCGAACACGCGCGCAAACTTACTCGGGTCTGGGCGCCGACCCGGACATCTTCGGCGGGGTGCGAGCGACTCCTGCGCGACCTTCACAGGCCGTTCGCGGCGCGACCGCGTGCGACGGCGGGATCGTGAGACCGGTCACGGGCCCGGGCTGTGCCCGGGCCCGTGCGGTCATGCTGCCGAGCTCACCGTCGAGCTCGGCCTCCCTGCTCCCGTCAGACTCTCAGCATGTCGAGCTCCGCCGCGAGGTTGTCCGCCTCGGGCCCGACGATCACCTGGACCACCCGGCCGGACCGGACCACGCCGAACGCGCCGGACGACTTTAGTCCGGACTCGTCCACGAGGGACGGGTCGCTCACCTCGACCCGGAGCCGTGTGATGCACGGCTCCAGCTCGACGACGTTCGAGGTCCCTCCGAGTGCCGCAAGGATCTGGTCAGCCTTGGTCATGTCTCAACTCCCACCGTGCGTCGCTGCAGGTCTTGCCCCAGCCTATCCGGGCTGGCAAGCGTTTCGCCCAGGCTGCTGTCGACTCCGTCACATGAGACTCCGTTTCACACGAGCGTCATCGGACTGTCACCGTCGAGTGGCAGGATGACGGACGTGACACAGGAATCCTTCTTCGACGCCGTCGGCGGCCACGACACGTTCGTGCGTCTCGTCGACACGTTCTACGACGGCGTCGCGGACGACCCGGTGCTGCGCCCCATGTATCCCGAGGAGGACCTGGGCCCGGCGAGGGAGCGTCTGACGATGTTTCTCGAGCAGTACTGGGGCGGCCCCGGCACCTACTCCGCGCAGCGCGGGCACCCGCGCCTGCGCATGCGGCACATGCCGTTCAAGGTGAACCCCGACGCGCGCGACCGCTGGCTCGCGCACATGCGGGCGGCCGTCGACTCGCTGGGCCTCGCGCCGATCCACGAGTCGCAGCTGTGGGACTACCTGGAGCGCGCCGCCTTCAGCATGATCAACACGTTCGAAGACTGACCAGGAACGACAAGGAGACGCCCGCTCGTGGACGCCACCACCCCTGACCCGCTCGCCGGCTACCCGCCGCCGGAGACCGAGCCCGACGCGCTCGACCGCCTCCTGCAGGTGCTCGACCTGCGCCACCTCGAGGGCTGGGGCCCGCGGGGCGAGGAGGACGTGCTGCGCGGGAACAGCATGCCCGGCCCGGCGAACCGCGCCTACGGCGGGCAGGTGCTCGCGCAGGCCATCATCGCCGCGGACCGCACGGTGCCCGACGGCCGCCTGATCCACTCGCTGCACGGCTACTTCCTGCGCGAGGGGCGGGTCGAGGAGCCCATCGACTTCGCGGTGGAGCGGCTGCGCGACGGGCGCTCGTTCAGCGCGCGCCGCACCCACGCCATCCAGTTCGGCAAGCCGATCCTGTCGATGATCGCGTCCTTCCAGGACGACCAGCCGGGCTACGAGCACACGATGCCGATGCCCGACGACGTCCCCTCGCCCGACGAGGTCGGCTCGGCGTTCGACGAGCTCGCCACCCTGCCCGAGGGCGCCGACGTCCGCGCCCAGTTCTGGACGGACTCGGCGTTCGAGCTGCGGCACGTGGGCGGCTCGCTGTACCTGCACCCGGACGCCGCGGTGGCCGACGGCGGTAAGCCGCCCGCCACCCAGCTCGTCTGGATGCGCACGCGCCGTCCGCTGGGCATCAAGTCGCAGGCCATGCACCGCGCCCTGCTGGCGTTCGCGTGCGACCAGCTCATGCTGGAGCCCGCGATGCGCGCCGCCGGCAAGTCCTGGCAGGACATGGGCGCCTCCGTGCCCATGGCCAGCCTCGACCACGGCATGTGGTGGCACCGCGACGTCCAGGTGGACGAGTGGATGCTGTTCGTGCAGTCGTCGCCCACCGCGCAGGGCGGCCGCGCCCTCGGCACCGCGAAGGTCTACCGGGAGGACGGCGCCCTGGTCGCCTCCGCGGGCCAGGAGGGCATGATCCGGCTGCCGGCCTGAGCGCCGGACTAGGCCCCGAGCTCCGCGAGGCGCTCCCGGGTCGCCCGGACCGCCAGGCGGGTCGACGCGACCTCGTCCGGCGGCGCACCGGCCTCCACACGCTGCTCCAGTGCCCGCACGAACAGGGCGAGCGCCTCGCCGAGGAACGGCCGGGCCTGGTCGGCGTGCACCTCGAGCGCCTGGTCGTACCGGCACTTGCCCCAGTGCTGCAGGGCGAAGTACTCCAGCCGGCGCGCGTGCTCGATGCTCGCGGCGTGCTCCCCGTAGTGGTGCGCCGCCTCCAGAGCCAGGCCGAACAGCAGGTCCGCCTCCGAGAACCGGTGCCGCCACTGCAGCACGTGGGCCAGCCGCAACAGGGGCGCCACCGCGCCCAAGGGCACCTCTTCCGCGTGCGAGTGCGCGGCCTCCAGGCCATCGCTCGGCCCGCCGGCCAGCCGGACGGCGAGCCAGCCGAGGCGCTCAGCCTCGGCCAGCTCGGCCTCGGGATCGTCCGCCTCGGGGGCAAGCGCGCGGGTGAGCGGCACGCGCACGACGAGGACGGCCGGCGCCTCGCCGTCCGGGCGTTGCGCCAGCTCGGCGCGGTACGCCTGGGCGGCCGGGACGTCGTCGAACACCTCGTGCAGCGTGACCGGGTCGAGGTAGTGCCTGGGCAGATCCACTGTTCCTCCGTGGCCCAAAACCAAGAGGGATGAATCTACCAATTCGGACACGCTGAGGACTACTCGGCGATTTCTGGTGGCGAACGCCGAGGGAAGATAGGGCCATGACACGCCTCCACGTCCCCGTCACGCTGCGCTGGTCCGACCTCGACGCGTACGCGCACGTCAACAACGTCGCGATGTTCCGCCTGCTGGAGGACGCCCGGATCACCGCTTTCTGGCAGCACCCGGAGGCGCCGGAGGGCGAGGCCTGGCCGACGGCGGTGGTCCCCACGGGCCCCGACGCCGACTCCCACACCCTCGTGGCCGGACAGCGCATCGAGTACCTGCGGCCGCTGCTGTTCACCCGGACGCCGGTGCGCGTGGAGATGTGGCTCGGCCGGATCGGCGGCGCGAGCGCCGAGGTCTGCTACGAGGTGCACGACGGCGCCGCCGGCATGGCCAAGACCGGCCCGACGTCGGGCGGTGAGCCCTACGCCCGCGCCACCACCACGCTCGTGTTCGTCGACGCCGCCACGAACCAGCCGCGCCGGCTCACCGAGGCGGAGCGCCTGGCGTGGAAGGAGTTCGAGGAGGACGCAGTCACCTTCCGCCGCTGAACCGCGGCGAGCTCAGCTTGCGGCGATCGTGGCCGCCGTCCGGCAGCTCGCGAGCTGGGACAGCTCCTCCCCCACCGGCGTGCGCACCAGCCGGTCGGCGACCACGCCGACGGACTGCCGCAGGCGGCGTCGGGCGCCCATCGCGCGGCGTCGGGCGCCGAGGGCGCCGAACACGCGGCAGACCAGCGCGAGCAGCAGGCCCAGGGCCAGCCCGCCCAGCACCATGAGCGTGGGCCACGGGATCCGGAAGGGGTCGACGCCGAGGCCGTCGCCGGTGCCCTGCGACGGCGCCCCGGGGAACACGACCCCGTCGCCGCCCGACCAGGTTGGCAGCGTCAGCACGGGGGTCGGCGGCGGCGGGAGCTGCAGGTACGCGAAGCCGAACAGCACGAGGAGCCACAGCAGGCCCGCGGCCACCACGGCGATCAGGGACCACTGGACCACGTTGACGAGCGACCACCAGACCGGACGCCGGGACGCCTCGACCCGGGTGGCGGCCACGGCCTGGTCGAGCGCGTCGGGCAGCTGGTCGATCCCCGCCTGCCCGCGCGAGCGCGCGGCCAGGACCCACGGGTCCGCGACGCCGCGCGTCACCTCCTCGACGTAGCGCCGCACCGCCGACGCCGCCGCGGACCGGACGGCGGGCCGCGCCGTCGGCAGCGACGTACGGACCAGGTCCTCCCGACCCGACGGCGCCCGGTGCTCCCGGTCCGTCGTGCGCAGCCCGAGCCGCCGCAGCGGGTCCCTGCGCAGCCGCCCGACCCAGCGGGTCAGCGGCCAGCCGGTCGCCGCGCGCGCGTCGCGCCGGGCGGAGGCGCGGACGGCGTCGACCACCGTCGGCACCCCCGCCGCCAGCTCGAGGGCCGCGACCAGGTCGCCGCGAGCCCGGCTCCCCGCGTGCGGCGGCGGCGTGCCGCACACGTCGACGATCTTCTGCGCGACGGCCCGCTCGTCCGCGGCCAGCCGTGCCGTGGCGGCCTCGCGCTTCGCTGCCGCCTTCGCCAGCAGGCCCCTCAGGTCGTCCATGCCCTGGCCGGTCTTCGCCGAGACGGCGAGCACGCGCGCGCCGGCCAGCCCGTCCTGGACCACCAGGCGCTTGAGGTCGGCGAGCATGGCCGACGTCTCGTCCGGCGTCAGACGGTCGGCCTGGTTGAGGGCCACGACCACCACCTCGGCGCGGCCCGCGAGGGGGCGCAGGAAGCCCTCGTGCAGGGCGGCGTCCGCGTACTTCTGCGGGTCGACCACCCAGACCAGCAGGTCGGCGCGCTGCACCAGGCGCTCGGCGCGCACGCGGTGCTCGGTCACTATCGAGTCGTGGTCGGGCAGGTCCAGCAGCACCAGCCCGGTCGAGCCCGTCGCGGCCCCTTCCTGGTGCCGCCGTCCGACCCCCAGCCAGTCCAGGAGTGGATCCGCGCCCTCGCCCCAGACGGCGGCCATGGGGTGGGACGTCGTCGGACGCCGCACCCCCGGCTGCGCGATCGCCGCGCCCGCCACAGCGTTGAGCACCGACGACTTGCCCGACCCCGTGGCGCCGGCCAGCGCCACCACCGTGTGCTCGGCGGACAGCCCGCCGCGCTCGCGCGCCCGGGTGACGACGGCGCGCGCCTCGTCCAGAAGGGCGGGCTCGATGCGGCCCTCCGCGGCCTGGACGGCGGTGTCGAGGGCGTTGGTGCGGTCCGCCAGGTCGAGGCGGCTCATCGGTCGCCCTCCCCGAACAGCCGCTTCCAGAAGCCCTTCCTGCCGGGCTCCCCGGCCAGGTCGGGGCGGCCCTTCGTGAGGTTGTCGCCGGCGGTCCGGGGGCGGACGCCCCGCAGACCGCGGCTCTCGGTGAGGTCCTCGGCCGGCGCCGCGGCGTCCGGCCCGGAGTCGGGTCCCGCTTCGGCGGCACGGCGCGACCGCCGCTCGGCCGCGGCGGCGGAGCCCACGGCGTCGGCGGCGGCGCGCACGCCCGCGCCGGTCGTCTCCGCGGAGCCGAGCGCGTCGAGCTGCGCGGTGTACCGGGCGGCCTGCCCGTCCATCACGGCCTGGATGCGGGCCCGCAGCCGGTCGCGCGCCTGCAGGGCGAGGCGGCGGACGGCGTCCTCGCCGAACACCGCCTCCAGCAGCCGCTGGGCCAGCACCGCCGACCCGCCGGCGATGCCGACCTCGATGCCGGTGAGCCCGCCCGTCGAGGCGAACACGAAGATCATCAGCGCGACGCCGAGGCCGTTCACGCCGAACGACAGCGCACGGGCCTTGCCTCGCTTCGACTCGCCCTGCTCGCGGACGAGCTCGAGGACGTCGCCCTGCCAGCCGCGGATCTGCCCGCCCACCTCGGCGCGCAGCGCCGCCGGCGTCCGCGACAGCTCCAGGCCCTCCAGCAGCGCCGCGCCCGCGGCGTCGCCCCGCCACGCCTGGTAGGAGCGCTCGGCCGCCTCCTCGGCGGCGTCCAGCACCACGGACTCCAGGCCGTGGGCTATCGCCTGCTCGACCTGGGGCGCCTCCTTGGGCTTGCCGCGGAAGAACCCCGTCACCGCGTCCCGGAACCGGCCGATGCCCTCCTCGATCGCGCGGAAGAACTCGCCGGTCCCCACGAAGTCCTGCCAGCGGGCGAGCACCTCGCCGCGCAGCAGCGCCCCGTCCGACGTCGCCGCCGCCACGTGGGCCGCCGCGTCCGCGTAGGCGCGGTCGACGACGTGCCGCAGCCGGGTGTCGGCGGCGCGCTGCTCGTCGGCGGCGTCGGCCAGCTCGGCCGCTCGCAGGACCAGGGAGTCCACCACACCGTCGCGGGTCGCGGCGATGACGCGCTGCCGCGCCTGGGCGTCGCCGCCCAGCCCGGTGAGCCAGCGTGAGACCTCCGCGACGCCGTCCTCCGGGAGCATCCCGTCGACGAGCTCGGCCTCGGCGATGACGAACAGCGGGCTGTCGGCCAGGCCGTGCTCCACCATCATGTCCCGCAGGTCGCCGGCGGTGGCCTCGGCTCCCGGGTCCACGCGGTCCAGGACCATCGCCACCTGCGCCTTGCGCGCCGAGGCCTGCAGCAGCAGGTCCCAGGGCACGGCGTCCGCGTAGCGGGCCGACGTGGTGACGAACAGCCACAGGTCCGCCGCACCGAGGAGCTGCGCCGCGAGCTCGCGGTTGGCGGTGTCGACCGAGTCGATGTCCGGCGCGTCCAGCAGCGCCAGGCCCTTCGGCAGCGAGTCGCTCGGCACGAGGCGCAGCGTGCGGCTGGGCTCGGACGGCGTCCCACCGGCCTGCGCGCCGGCCTTGGCCGCCGCCTGCGCGGCGTTCCAGGGCCCCGCACTGCCCGACGCCGGCACGCCCGACGCCGTGCCGCCCGACACCGAGTGCCGCGCCAGGCCCGGCAGCACCCGGTCCGTGGAGAACCAGCGCGCGTCCAGCGGGTGGTGCACCAGCACCGGCGCCTTGGTGGTGGGCCGCAGCACGCCCGGCAGCGTGACCCGCTCCCCGAGGATCGAGTTCACGAGCGTCGACTTGCCCGCGCCCGTCGACCCGCCGACCACGACGAGCAGCGGCGCCTTCTGCGACCGCAGCCGCGGCAGCAGGTAGTCGTCGAGCTGGTCCGTGGCCCGGCGCAGCTCGGTGCGCGCCGCCTGGGCGCCCGACGTCTCCAGCGGCAGCCGCAGCGCGCCGAGCCGGGCGCGCAGCACCTCGAGCGCGCCGGCCAGGCCGGTTCCGTCGCCGGGTGCCGCGTCGTCGTCGGGCTTGTCGGTCATGGCGCACAGTCTGCCGCAACCGCCCAGGTCAGGCTCGGCCGTGTCGCGAAGAGGTCAGCCGCCGAGGCGCGTGCGCAGCCACTCGAGCGCCGCGTGCGCCACCTCGCGCTGCGCGGCGCGCCCGTGCGGCAGGCCGGGCTGCGGCGGTCGCATGGACTCGAGCACGAGCGCACCGGCGGTGACCGTCACGGCGCAGGTGAGCGCCTCGGGGTCGACATCGGGCAGCGGGTGCCGGTCCAGGACCGCCTCGGGCGGCGGAGCGCCGTCGACCCGCAGGTAGGGCAGGAGGAGCACGACGTCGAGGAACGGCGCGCCGTGGGACGGCATGAACCAGTCGACGGCGTGGGCGCTGGTCGCGTCCCAGCCGTGGTCGGTGATCAGTATCGATTCTCGGCTCAGCGCGCCGTGCACCAGGCTCTTGCCGGACATCGCCTCGTCCGCGTAGGTCGCGATCTCCGCGAGGTGGTCGACCTTGCCGGTCAGCCAGGGCGTGAAGGCGGACAGGCCGGCCGGCCGCATGGCCGCGATGGTGGCCCACGCGCCGACGTCGATCTGGTCGAGCACGTCGGGCAGCCCCGCCGGCGCCTCGATCGTGCCGATCTGGATGGCCAGCTCGACCGCCGCGGCGAGGTCCGCATCGTCCCAGGGGTAGTGCGGCGAGCGGATGGGCTCGTTGCGATAGCCGAGCACCACCCAGCGGCCGGCCCCGGGAAGCACCTCGTCGACGAACCACTCGCGCGGGAGGGTCGGGACGTCGTCGGGCAGCGCGGCCACGGAGGCCGCCTCCGCGGCCAGCCGGTCCTGCGTCAGCGGGGCCTCCGGCCCCACCGCGCGGACGATCGACCGGCCCGACGCCGTCTGCAGCACCTCCAGCGCGCCGGACGGCTCGGTCCCGCTCATCGGAGCGGAGCCGATCACCAGTCCCCCCATGGTCTCGCTCACGCGGGAACGGACGGAAGGGGGGAGATCGGACCATGCTGGCCGCCGAACAGCACTCATGGCCGGAGTGTGCCCAACAGGGCTTTCACCCGCAAACCACAATCCATATGCCGGGATCTTCTCGGCTCGCCGTGGGTCGCAAGCCCGCCGGGGGTCAGAAGCCGAGCCGGGTCTTGAGCCACGCCACGGCGGCCTGGGCGAGCTGGTGCTGGTACGAGCGCAACGCCGGCAGGTCGGTGGGCGGCGGCTCCATCGACGACTTCACGTAGTGTCCGGCGAGCACCGCGATCCAGCAGGTCACGGCGTCAGGTTCGGTGCCGGGCGGCAGCCCGTACCGGCGCAGCGTGGCCTCGGGCGGCGGCCCGTCGTTGATCCGGGCGTGCAGCAGCATCGACACCAGGTCGAGGTACGGAGCGCCCACGCTGCCCCGGATCCAGTCCGCGATCAGCGCCTGGGCGCCCGGCACCGCCGGCAGCAGAATGTTCTGCACGCGCAGTGCGCCGTGCTGCAGGCTCTTGCCCGCAATCGCGTCGGGGGCGTGCGAGGCGATCTCGGCGAGGCCGTCGAGGCGTCCCGCCAGCCACGGCGAGTGGTTCGCCAGCCCGGCGGGCCGCGTGTCCGCCAGGATCTCCCACGCGTTCACGGGGAAGGCTTTCTCCTCCGGCAGGAACATCGGGTCGTCGGGCGCCTCGATCTCGCCGATCGACCGCACGACCCGGACCAGGGTCGCGACCTCCTCCTCCGGCCAGGAGAGGTCGATCGGCCGCACGTCGGCCCGCATCGAGTAGCCGACCGCCACCCACGTCCCGAGGTTCGGCAGCACCTCGTCGAGCGACCACAGCAGCTCCGGATGCAGCGCGGCCTCGGGCAGCAGCGGCGAGAGGGCGATCTCCTGGCGCAGGAAGCTCAGCGTGCCCGGCTGATCCGTGCCCAGCGCCTTGATGAAGGCGTTGCCCTGCGTGGTCTGCACCTGGAACTGCGCGACCGGCAGGATCCCCGAGTCGCCGGGGTTGCTGGCGGCGATCACGCGGGCGCCGAGCAGGTGGTTGATGCGTTCTTTCAGCGGAGGCGGCAGGTCACGCCATCCGGGCCGCAGGGCAGGACTCACTGCGGCATCTTGTCGGAGATATCACGTTACAGCAAGGAATGAATATATTTCACCCTTTTCCAGCACTCACCGCGTGCATTGTTGAGTGCTGGACATTCACCCTTCCGACTCTCCGAAAGGGCGAATATCCAGCACTCAACGTGTTAGTCGCGGGTGAGCTTGCGGTAGGTCACCCGGTGCGGGCGGGCCGCGTCGGCGCCGAGACGCTCGACCTTGTTGGCCTCGTAGGACTCGAAGTTGCCCTCGAACCAGTACCAGCTCGCCGGGTTCTCCTCGGTGCCCTCGTACGCCAGGATGTGCGTGACCACGCGGTCGAGGAACCACCGGTCGTGAGAGACCACGACGGCGCAGCCCGGGAACTCCAGGAGGGCGTTCTCCAGCGAGCCGAGGGTCTCGACGTCGAGGTCGTTGGTGGGCTCGTCGAGCAGCAGCAGGTTGCCGCCCTGCTTGAGCGTCAGTGCCAGGTTGAGGCGGTTGCGCTCACCGCCGGAGAGCACGCCGGCCGGCTTCTGCTGGTCCGGGCCCTTGAACCCGAACGACGCCACGTACGCGCGCGACGGGATCTCGACGTTGCCGACCTTGATGAAGTCGAGCCCGTCGGACACGACCTCCCACAGGGTCTTCTTCGGGTCGATGCCGCCGCGCGACTGGTCGACGTACGAGATCGAGACGGTCTCGCCGATCTTGAGCTCGCCGCCGTCGAGCGGCTCCAGGCCCACGATGGTCTTGAACAGCGTCGTCTTGCCGACGCCGTTCGGGCCGATGACGCCGACGATGCCGTTGCGCGGGAGCGTGAACGACAGGCCGTCGATGAGTACGCGGTCGTCGAAGCCCTTCTGCAGGCTGTCGGCCTCCAGCACCAGCGAGCCCAGGCGCGGGCCCGCGGGGATCTGGATCTCCTCGAAGTCGAGCTTCTTGGTGCGGTCCGCCTCCGCGGCCATCTCCTCGTACCGGGCCAGACGGGCCTTCGACTTGGTCTGGCGGCCCTTGGCGTTGGACCGCACCCACTCCAGCTCGTCCTTGAGGCGCTTGGCGAGCTTGGCGTCCTTCTTGCCCTGGACCTCCAGGCGCGCGCCCTTCTTCTCGAGATACGTCGAGTAGTTGCCCTCGTACGGGTAGAGGCGCCCGCGGTCGACCTCGCAGATCCACTCCGCGACGTGGTCGAGGAAGTACCGGTCGTGGGTCACGGCGAGCACGGCGCCCGGGTAGGACGCGAGGTGCTGCTCGAGCCACAGCACGGACTCGGCGTCGAGGTGGTTGGTGGGCTCGTCCAGGAGCAGCAGGTCGGGCTTCTCCAGGAGCAGCTTGCACAGCGCCACACGGCGGCGCTCACCACCGGAGAGCACCGTCACGTCGGCGTCCGGCGGCGGGCAGCGCAGGGCGTCCATCGCCTGCTCGAGCTGGGAGTCGAGGTCCCACGCGTCGGCCGCGTCGATGTCCTCCTGCAGCGTGCCCATCTCGGCCAGCAGCGCGTCGAAGTCGGCGTCCGGCTCCGCCATGAGGGCGGAGATCTCGTCGAACCGCGCCTTCTTGGCCAGGATCTCGCCGACCGCCTCCTGGACGTTGCCCAGGACCGTCTTCTCCTCGTTCAGCGGCGGCTCCTGCTGCAGGATGCCCACGCTGTAGCCGGGCGAGAGGCGTGCCTCACCGTTCGAGGGCTGGTCCAGCCCGGCCATGATCTTGAGGATCGTGGACTTACCGGCACCGTTCGGTCCGACGACGCCGATCTTCGCGCCGGGCAGGAAGTTCAGCGACACGTCATCGAGGATGACCTTGTCGCCGTGCGCCTTACGCGCCTTATACATGGAGTAGATGTACTCAGCCACTGCCTGTGTTCCACCGTTCACAGTAGGTACTTCGGACGGGTGCGCTCACGCGGAGCGGGTGCCGGGGAATCCCTGCGCGGAGGTTGTCCCCCGGCACCCGCGAACCGCGGAGCACGACTGGCCCCAGCCTACGCGTTCACCAGCTCGCGCTGCCCGACGCCGGCGTCGTCACCCGGGTCGTCCTCGTCACCCCGGACGTCGCCGGCGCTCCCGGACGCCAGGGCGTCGAGCGCGAACGGGTCGGCGTCGCCCGGGCGAGCCGCGGCCAGCTCGCCGCTCCCCACCCGGGTGACCGGGGCGCCGTCGGGCACCGTGTCGTGGTGCACCACGCGCGTGAACCCGACCTTGCCGCGGGTCGCGTCGACGCCGACCGCAGTCGCGTGGATCACCAGTCCCGTGCGCTGCTGACCGTCAGGGCCGGTCCACTCGTCGACGTCGAGCCGGCCCGTGACGACCACCGGGACGCCCTTGTGCACCGACTCGACCACGTTCGCCGCTGCCGCCCGCCAGGCCTTGACCGTGAACCACAGCGTCGGGCCGTCGGTCCAGTCGCCGTTCTCGTTCATGTAGCGCCGGCTGGTGGCCACGCGGAACGTGGTCCACTCCAGATTCTTGGCCGCGTTCAGGTGCAGCACCGGCGTGCTGCCGGTGTTGCCCGACACGGTCACCGTGACGTCGTTCATTTCAGGCCTCCTGGGTGTCCCGGACCAGCCCCAGCGGCCGGTCCGTACCCAGCATCAGGCGCGAGCGATGCGCAGGTCCGACAGCTGGACGGTGCCTGTGGACGGAACCGGGAAATGACCGCCTGTGGTCGCGTTCTCTTCCAGCCGAAGTGGTGCGGAGGGTCCGTCGTCGCGCGCACTCTGTGCGAGCTCGCGCACCGCGCGGTGCTCGTCGAGCAACTTCTGGGTGGGGACGCCGAGGGTCTGCTGCAGCACGCGTTCGAGGGCGGCCCTGCCCGACGCGATGACGCCCTGCGCCCGTCGTGCGGCCAGCGCGCGACGTATCTGCATCGCCACGAGGAACACCGCGAGCGCCGCCACCGCCGCGACGACGGCGAGCACCCCGAGCACCGTGGTCCAGGTCTCCCCCGCCGGCAGAATCCCCACCGAGGCCAGCACGGTGGCGATCCCGAGCACGACGGCGAGCAGCACGGCCCCGAGGGCGAGCCGACGGGTGAGGCGCTGCGTCGTCGGGCCGCGCGTGTCGAGAGTGATGCCCTGCAGCGCCGTCCCCATCGCTGTGGCGAGGTCGTCGGCGCTCCCGACGCTCGTGGCGAGCGACCGCAGCCAGCCGGGCTTGAGCGACTCCCCGGAACCGGCGAGCCAGCGCGACCGCGACAGCGCTATCGAGTCCGGGTCGGGCGCGCGGAACTCCGGCGTGCCGTACCCGTTGCGCACCGCCGCGCCCACCTGCGCCGCCACCGACTCCAGGCCCGCGGCCCGCGCCAGCGCGTCCACCTCGCGCTCGAGCACCGTGTCGATGTGCCACGGCACCTCGGCCGGGGTCTGGCCCAGCAGCAGCGCCGCCGCCGCGTCGAGCTCGCCCGCGGCGCGTCCTGCCGAGACCGACCGGCGCGCCACCGTCTGCTCGAGGAGCCCGCGCAGGTCGGCGATGCCGATATCCGTCTTGGTCGACGCCGCGACCACCGGGACGTTGTCCAGGCCGTCGTCGCGTAGCAGCCGCTTCACGTCGTTGACCAGGTTGTCGCGCTGCCCCACGGGCACGGTGTCGATCTGGTTGAGCACCACCACCGTCGAGGCCTGCATGCCGGACGTGTCGCGCAGGTAGCCGGTGTGCAGGGCGTCGTCGGCGTACTTCTGCGGGTCCACCACCCACACGAGCAGGTCGACCAGCGGCAGCACCTTGTCCACGACCTCGCGGTGCGCCGGCGCCACCGAGTCGTGGTCGGGCAGGTCCAGCAGCACCAGCCCGGCGAGGCTCGCCTCGTCCGCCGCGTCCAGCTCGGCCGCCCGGTTGATGCGGCGCTCGCGCTCCACGCCGAGCCAGTCGAGCAGCTGCGTGGCGTCGTCGCTCCACGAGCAGGCGGTGACCTTGGCCGTGGTGGGGCGTTTCACGCCGACGTCGGCGAACGTGAGGCGGGAGATCTTGTTGAACGTGCTCGACTTGCCCGACCCGGTGCCGCCCGCGAGCGCCACGACCGTGTGGTCGACGCCGAGGGCGAGCCGTTCGCGCACGCCGGCGACGGAGCTGGCGACCTTGCCGAAGACGGCGTCGTCCAGGCGGGATCCGGCGATCTGGAGCGCGCGGCCGAGGTCTTCGGTGCGAGCGCTGAGAGTCGCGTCGTGGCTCGTCATGTCAACCTCCTGAGCTCGGCCAGCCGCACGCGGAGGGGAGCTGCCGCGTCGTCGGCTAAGGCGGGGACGTCAAGGGCACTCTGGACAGAACGGGCCTCTTCCGCAACCGCTAGCGCCACCTTGTCGGCAAGTTCCGCCTGAAGTTCCTCGATGGCGTCGCCGGCGGTCTCGCCGAGCACGCGGTCGACGAGCCGTGCGGAGTCCTCGTTCCCGAGGGCGGTGCCGAGCAGGAGGGTGGCCAGGCCCGTGTCCCCGAACGCCTTGCGGGCGCCCGCGGCGCGGGCCGCGGCGTCGGGTTCGGCGCTGTCGGCGGCGGGGGCGTCCATGCGCCCGACGAGGTCGTCGGCCACGCGGGACCAGTCGGCGGCGGATTCCTGCCCGTGGACGAGCCGCTGCTGCGCGTGGTCGGGGCCGGAGGGCAGGATCGTCTCGCCGGCGGGCAGGGCGCCGGGGCCGGCCAGGGTGTCGCGCAGCCGCTCCTCGGTGCGGACGCCCGCGGCCACGAAGGCGCGTGCGGCGGTGGCCTCGATCTCCTCGCGCAGCCGCGCGAGCGCCGTCTCGCGGGCCTTGCCCGCGCGCTTGGTGGTGCGCGCGATGCCGTCGCGGACGGTGACCCTGGAGATGCGGTGGGCGCTCTCGATCTCTGCGAACCTCGCGGCGACCGTGCCCTCGCCGGCCGCTCCGGACAGGACGGCGGCGCGCGCGGAGAGCTGCTCGTCGGGAACCACCGACTCGACGGCGTTGCGCAGGTCGAAGGCGGCGGTCCCCTGTTTCTCCACGGCGGCGACGAGCCCCATGACCCAGTCGGGGAGCGCGCCGAGCGCGCCCTTGAGGGTGCGCAGGATGATCGTGCGGGAGCGTTCGGGTCCGGCCATGAGGCTGAGCCAGCGCTGGATGGGCTCCACCAGCTTGGGTTCGAGCAGTCCTTCGTGCGGCCCGACGTCGGGCACGATGAACAGCGGGACGTCCTTCATGCCCCGCTCCTTCATCCGCGTGTTGAGGTCCCCGCGGATGGTCGTCAGGTTTTCCTTCGGCACCCGGTTGAGCACCATCGCGACGCTCGCGCCGCGCTCCTTGGCGCGGTCCAGCGCCTGCCACGGCAGGGCGTCGCCGTAGCGGGCGGCGGTGGTGACGAACAGCCAGAGGTCGGCCGCCTCGAGGAGCTGGTGGGCGGTGGAGCGGTTCTCGGACAGGAACGAGTCGAGGTCGGGCGCGTCCATCAGCGCGGTGCCGCGGGGCACGCCCTCGTGCTTGACCAGCCGGGCCAGCTCGGTGACGGGTCCGGGCGTGAGCGTGTCGACGTCGCGCGGGTGCACGCCCACCACGGGTTCGCGGGTGGTGGGCCGCAGCACGCCCGCCTCGGAGACCTCCTCGCGCAGCAGGCTGTTGAACAGGGTGGACTTGCCGGCGCCGGTCGAGCCCGCCAGGACGACGACGGCGGGGCTGGACAGCTCGGCGAGGCGCGGCAGCAGGTGCTCGTCGAGCTGCGCCAGGAGTCGTCCGCGGGAAGCCTCGGCCTCTTCGGCACTGTCGATGGGAAGGGGCAGGGTCGCGGCGGCGACGTCGCGGCGCAGATCCCGTACGACGTCGTGCACCGTGAAGCCGAGCTGCTCCGCAACGTTCGGGTCCACACCACCCCGACGGCCGAGCACTGCGGAGCGTGTTCCTGGAGTCACGGCTTCATCCTGATTGGTCATGATCGTTCTGCCAAGCCGTACACAGCACTTGGTGGGGAAGAACCTACGGCTGGTGCGTGCTGCGGGACGGTCGGCACCCGCTCCGCAACCGGTAAGCCGGTGCCGCAGCAGGTCCGGGGCTCCGGGCTCCGAAGGTTGGATGTTTGGGTCACCAGACGTACCGTCCAGGGCCGATTTGCCCCAGCGAACGCCGAGCGGTTGACCCGATACGTCATATCTTTGTAGATTTGTCGCCGCCCTGGCTCGCGGAGCGAGCCGCTCGCGCTGACGACGTCCAACGGAGGACCAGATGCCAGACGTGACAAGAAGGCAAGCCATCAAGCTCGGTGCGGCGGGCGCGGGAGGCCTGGTGCTGCCCTTGCAGTGGACGGCGGCCGCGCGGGCGTCGTCCGCTCCGCCACCGGAGGTCCAGGCGGCCGGCGACCTGGCGCTCTGGTACGACGAGCCGGCGGGCGACGACTGGCTCCGTGCGCTGCCCCTGGGCAACGGCCGGCTGGGCGCCATGGTCTTCGGGAACCCGGGGACCGAGCGGCTGCAGCTCAACGAGGACACGATCTGGGCCGGAGGGCCGCACGACTCCGCGAACCCCGAGGCGCTGGCCGCGCTCCCCGAGGTGCGCCGGCTCGTCTTCGAGGACCGCTGGGCCGAGGCACAGGACCTCATCAACGAGCACATGCTCAGCAACCCGGTGGGCCAGCTCGCCTACCAGACCGTCGGCGACCTGCGCCTCACCGTGCCCGGTACGAGCGGGGCCACCGAGTACTACCGGCAGCTCGACCTGACGACGGCCACGGCCCTGACCAGCTTCGTCGTCGGGGGCGTGCACTACCGCCGGGAGACGTTCGTCAGCTCACCGGACCAGGTGGTCGTCATGCGGCTGACCGCCGACGCGCCCGAGTCCGTCTCGTTCACCGCCGCGTTCGACAGCCCCCAGCGGACCACGACGGCCAGCCCCGACGCCGCGACGATCGCGCTGGACGGGATCTCGAGCGACCAGGAGGGGATCACCGGCCAGGTCAGGTTCCTGGCGTCGGCGCGCGTCGTCGCCGACGGCGGGAGCGTGCGCAGCGCGGACGGCCGGCTGACCGTCGACGGCGCCAACAGCGTGGTGCTCCTCGTCTCGGTCGGCAGCAGCTACGTGGACCACACCGACGTCGGCGGCGACTACCGGGGGATCGCGTCGCGCCATCTCGAGGCCGCCGTCGGCAGGTCGTTCGACGAGCTGCGCGACCGGCACGTGGCCGAGTACAAGGAGCTGTTCGACCGGACGACGCTGGACCTCGGGCGCACGGCGGCCGCCGACCAGCCGACCGACGTCCGGATCGCCCAGCACGCCGCCGTCGACGACCCGCAGTTCTCCGCGCTGCTGTTCCAGTACGGCCGGTACCTGCTGATCTCGTCGTCGCGGCCGGGCACGCAGCCGGCGAACCTCCAGGGCATCTGGAACCACGAGCTGTTCCCCGCGTGGGACTCCAAGTACACGATCAACGCCAACCTGCCGATGAACTACTGGCCGGCGGACACGACGAACCTGTCCGAGTGCTTCCAGCCGGTGTTCTCGATGATCGACGACCTCGCGATCACCGGCGCGCGCACGGCCGAGGTGCAGTACGGCGCGGGCGGCTGGGTGACGCACCACAACACGGACGGCTGGCGGGGCACGTCAGTGGTGGACGGCGCGGTCTGGGGGATGTGGCAGACGGGCGGGGCGTGGCTCGCCACGACGATCTGGGACCATTACCGGTTTACCGGCGACGTGGGCTTCCTCCGCGAGCACTACCCCGCGATGCGCGGCGCGGCGCAGTTCTTCCTCGACACGCTGGTGGAGGAGCCGAACCTCGGCTATCTCGTCACCAACCCGTCGAACTCGCCCGAGCTCGGCCACCACACCGACGTCAGCGTCGCGGCCGGCCCGACGATGGACAACCAGATCCTCACCGACCTGTTCACCGGGTGCGCGCAGGCGAGCGAGGTTCTCGGGATCGACGCCGACTTCCGTGCGGAGGTGCTCGCCACCAGGGAGCGCCTGGCCCCCATGGCGATCGGCTCGCGCGGCAACATCCAGGAGTGGCTCCACGACTGGGTCGAGACCGAGCGCACGCACCGCCACGTCTCGCACCTCTACGGCCTGCATCCCAGCAACCAGATCACCAAGCGCGGCACCCCGGAGCTCTTCGAGGCGGCGAAGCGGACGCTCGAGCTCCGCGGCGACGACGGCACCGGCTGGTCCCTGGCCTGGAAGATCAACTTCTGGGCGCGGCTCGAGGAGGGCCAGCGCGCCCACGACCTCATCAAGTACCTGGTCACGCCCGCCCGGCTGGCCCCGAACATGTTCGACCTTCACCCGCCGTTCCAGATCGACGGCAACTTCGGCGCCACCGGGGGGATCGCCGAGATGCTGGTGCAGAGCCACACGGGCGAGGTGCACCTGCTGCCCGCGCTGCCGCCGGCGTGGCCGGACGGCACCGTCGACGGCCTCCGGGCACGCGGCGGCCATACCGTCGGGGCGACGTGGAGCGACGGGCAGGCCGAGGAGTACCGGATCACCCCGGACCGCGACGGCACCGTCACCCTGCGCGGCGAGCTCTTCGCCGGCCGGTTCGCGGTGCGCGACGCCACCCGGGGCGGGCGGGCCAGGACCGCGAAGGTCGCCACCGACCTGATCGAGCTGGCCGGCAAGGGCGGGCACACCTATCGGGCCTCCGCCCTGTAAAAGCCGCGCTGAGTCGGTGGCCGACGAGCCGGCCGTGGCGGTGACAGGACCCCGCCCCGGCCGGCATTTTCTCCGGCCCGGTGTGAGCGCTAACACCGTTGACACGATTCATTGGCGTTTGGCGCACCAAACGCGTTGACAGCACGCCGACAGGGCAGTTGACTAACGCCACACCAATCGGACATCGGGGTCGTTTCGCCAGCCGAGTTGTTAGCGCTCACATCCTTCGACCCCAGTTTTTCGGACCGCATACGACCCCGACGGAGAGGTTGTCAACAATGCGATATCCCGGCCGCGCCCTACGACGAACCCGGCGCTGACCCACGCGGCGCCCCTGCGTACTGAGATCGCAGAACCGGGCGTTGTCCTGCCTCACCCGATCGACGCCAACGGCCGTCGTCGGTCACTTCATCTTGACGAGCACAAAGGCGTGCCTGCCGTTGTCTTGTGGCAGCGGGAGCTGCCGATTCAAAGGAGAATCATGTCATCCTCAGACCTGAGCCGCCGCGGGCTGCTGCAGGCCGCAGGGGTCGCCGCCTTCGCGGCTGCCTCGCCAGCCGCGTTCACCTCGTTCGCCCCGGTCGCGAGGGCCGCGGCGCTTCCGCCGGTCCGTGACGACATCGGCGTCTCGGCGTTCCGTTCGATCTCGAACAGGTCCGGTTGACGGCGAGCCGGTGGATGGACAACCAGAACCGGACGCTGTCCTACCTGCGGTTCATCGACGTCGACCGGCTGCTCTACAGCTTCCGCGCGAACCACAATCGATGAACTTCCCTGGTCGGTACCTGCGGCACCGGGGATTCGAAGTAGTCCTGGCCCCCAACGACGGAACCGCCAGGTTCGCCGCCGACGCCACGTTCCACGTCGGCTACTGAACCACCGCCCGGCGCCGGGCGGACGTCCGGCAGCGCACCGGCCGACTCCACACCGGCGTCCGCTACCCGCAAAGATCGACAGGAGATGTCTATGTCCGCACGTCACGCCCGGCTGTCGGCGATCTTGCTCGCCGTCTGCCTCCTCTTCACGGGCCAGGCCCTGACCGCACCACAGCGGGCCGCCGCAGCCGACCCCGGCTACCTGATGGTGCACTTCACCGGCGATTCCGCGACCGGTCAGATGTTGTACCTCGCGCACAGCAGCGACGGCCTGCACTGGAACGACCTCAACGGCGGAGCGCCGGTCCTGAACTCCAAGATCGGCACGAAGGGGGTGCGCGACCCCGCACTGGTGAAGTCCCCCGACGGCAGCAAGTACTGGATCATCGCGACCGACCTGTGCATCCGCTGCGGCTCGACGTACACCGACGGCAGCCCCAACTTCGTGGTGTGGGAGTCGACAGACCTGGTGACCTGGTCGAAGCCGTGGCTGCTCAGCGCCGCAGGACTGATCCCCGGCGGAAAGAACGCGTGGGCGCCGGAGGCGATCTGGAACCCCGAGACCAACGACTACGTCCTGTACTGGGCGACGAATGCCACGGTGAACGGCATCTTCAAGTACCGCATCTACTCCGCCCGCACCAAGGACTTCCGCACCATCACCACGCCGCAGATCTGGATCGATCCCCCCGGCGGCACGCACGTCGTCGACACCCAGATGACTGAGGTGCCCGCCGGTACCGGCCCCTACCGCTACCTGCGAGTCTCCGGCGACGGCCAGAACAACGTCGAGGGCAGCAACTCGATCCTGGGAACCTGGACCAACCTCGGCAACCTCTCCAGCATCGGCCTCACCGGCAACGTGGTCGAAGGCCCGGTGTGGATGAAGTTCCGGGACCGCAATGAGTGGGCCCTCTACATCGACCACAACAACGCGAACGGCGTCCGCGAGTACCGGCCGATCCTGACCACCAACCCGTTCGACGTCAGCACCTACCGGCTTCAGGATCCGGCCGGCTACGACATGGGCGGCACCCCGAAGCGCCACGGCGCGATCGCGACGCTCACGGCCGCCGAGGAGAGCCGCGTGCTCGCACGCTGGCCCAACACCCCTGCCCAGCGGCTCCAGTCGTACAACTTCCAGGACCGGTACGTGCGCCACACCAACTTCGACGTGCGCATCGATCCCGGCGTCAGCCCCGTCGAGGACTCCCAGTTCCGGATCAGGCCAGGCCTGGCCGGCACCGGCACCGTCTCCTTCGAGTCGGTGAACCACCCCGGCTACTTCCTGCGGCACGCCAACTACCACTTCCAGCTCGTCCACAACGACGGCAGCAGCCAGTTCGCCGCGGACGCCACCTTCCGCAAGGTCGCCGGCCTCGCCGACTCCACCTGGTCGTCTTTCCAGTCGTACAACTACCCCGACCGCTACATCCGCCACTACGCCTACTACCTGAAGCTCGACCCGATCACCACCACGACAGGGCGCGGCGACGCCACCTTCCGCGTGACGAGCTGACCCGACCGTCTCACGGTGAGGCCTCACCGTGAGCGCTCTGCGGAGTCCGCCGCTCCGGCGGCGGACCCAACAAACTCCGGCCACGGCGCCCGCCGCCTTGGCCGGGCCCCGGAGCTACCGGCCGGGCCGGGCTGCCGCCGTGATGGCGGCACCCGGGATTTCCACTCACCTCCCGCTCCACTCTGCATAGGAGTTCTTCATGATCAAGAAACAGTGGATGCGCCGCGTCAGCGCGCTGCTGGCGGCAGGGGCCACTGCCGCCCTCGCCGCCGGCCTGCTCACCGCCACGGCCGCCCCCTCGCAGGCCGCAACCCAGGGGCCGTGCGACATCTACGCCGCGGGCAACACCCCCTGCGTCGCCGCGCACAGCACCACCCGCGCCCTGTACGGGGCGTACAACGGCCCGCTCTACCAGGTCAAGCGCGCCTCCGACGGCGCGACCAAGGACATCGGCCTGCTGACCGCCGGAGGTGTCGCCGACGCCGCGCAGCAGGACTCCTTCTGCGCGAACACCAGCTGCGTCATCACCGTCATCTACGACCAGTCCCCCAAGCACAACAACCTCACCCAGGCACCCGGGGGCGGAGCCGCCGGCGGGCCGGACAACCTCGCCAACGCTGTCGAAGCGCCGGTCACCGTGGGCGGGCACAAGGCGTACGGCGTCTATGTCGCCCCCGGCACCGGCTACCGCAACAACAACACCAACGGCATCGCCACCGGCGACCAGCCCGAGGGCATGTACGCCATCTTCAACGGCCAGCACTTCAACGGCGGCTGCTGCTTCGACTACGGCAACGCCGAGACCAACAACCTGGACACAGGCAACGGCCACATGGAGGCCCTCTACTTCGGCAACAACAAGGGCTGGGGCTGGGGCAGCGGCAACGGCCCCTGGATCATGGCCGACCTGGAGAACGGCCTGTTCTCCGGCGTCAACCGCGGATTCAACGCGGGTGACCCCAGCGTCAACAACCGGTTCCTGACCGCCATGCTCAAGGGCGGCGCGAACCAGTGGGCACTGCGCGGCGGTGACGCCCAGTCGGGCAGCCTGTCCACCTTCTACAACGGCATACGCCCCACCGCCACCGGCTACAACCCGATGCACAAGGAAGGCGCGATCATCCTCGGCATCGGAGGTGACAACAGCAAGTGGGCCCAAGGCACCTTCTACGAAGGCGTCATGACCTCGGGCTACCCCTCGGACGCCACCGAGAACGCCGTACAGGCCAACATCACCGCCGCCGGCTACAGCAGCGGCTCGACCAGCACCGGAACACTCACCCCCGGCTCCCGGATCTCCCTGCGGGCCACCACCTCGCCCTGCTGCACCTCGCACTACCTGCGCCACAACGACGCCGACACCAGGGTCGTCATCTCCAACATCACCTCCGCCAGCTCGGCCACCGACAAGGCTGACGCCACCTGGATAGTCCGCGCCGGCCTGGCCAACACCTCCTGCCTGTCCTTCGAGTCCGTCGACAAGCCCGGCCAGTTCCTGCGCCACTTCAACTACCAGCTCAACCTGAACTTCGACGACGGCGGCAGCGCGTTCGCGAAGGACGCCACCTTCTGCCCCACCGCGGGCAACAGCGGCGTCGGCACCTCCTTCCAGTCCTCCAACTTCCCGACCAAGTACCTCCGCCACTACAACTACACGGCCTACATCGCCAGCAACGGCGGCACCAACGCCTGGGACAACACGACGTCGTGGGCCCAGGACACCAGCTGGCTCACCGCGGCTCCCTGGAACTGACGAGGGACCGTACCCGTGGGCGGCTCCGGGCCGGGGCCGCCCACGGGTTCTCCATCCGCCCGCACCTCCTACGCCCCGGAGGCACCAGATGAGCGCAACACCCCTCCCGTCGCGCCGGCTGTTCCTCGGCATGGCCGCGGCCGTGCCGCTGTCCATGACCGGCGCCCTGACCCTCGGCAGCCAGTCCGCTAGCGCCGCGACGACCTCCCCGTTCGTCATGGCCTACTTCACCCAGTCACCTACAAACCTCGGCACGGACTACGGCCTGCACCTCGCGGTCAGCACCGACGCGCTGCAGTGGATGCCGCTGAACCAGAACAACCCCGTCGTGACCCCGACCGCCGGCGACGGCGGTCTGCGCGACCCCTTCATCCTGCCCAAGCAGGACGGCACCTACGTCGTCATGGCGACCAACCTGAAGGGCACCGACTGGACCAAGAAGAGCCCGTACATCCACGTCTGGGACTCCGCCGACCTGCGCTCCTTCGACAACTACCGCCTGCTGAAACTGCACGACATGGCCACGCACACCTGGGCGCCCGAAGCCTTCTGGGACGCCTCCCGCGGCCAGTACGCCCTCATCTACTCGGCCGTGAACAGCAGCGGCCACAACGTGATCATGGTGAACTACACCACGGACTTCCAGACCGTGACGTCGCCGCAGGTCTTCTTCGACCCGGGCTACGACATCATCGACGGCACGCTGGCGAAGGACGTGAACGGCGTCAACTACCTGTACTACAAAGGCCACAACAGCCTCACGGGTGCGAAGTCCACCTCGCTCAATCCTGGCAGCTTCACCCAGTTCACCTCGGGCCTGGCGCCGCAGGGAGGCATCGAGGGCCCGATCCTCGCCGAGGCCGCCGGCACCTGGTACCTGTGGGGCGACGCCAACGCGCTGTTCTACGCCTGGCAGACCAACCACCTCTCCACCGGCACCTGGACCGCCACCGACCGGCGCGTCTACACCCAGCCGCTGAACTCCAAGCACGCCGACATCAAGCCGATCCCCCAGACGGTGTACGACAACATGGTCGCCAAGTGGGGAAAGCCGGCCTGGAACCGGCTGAAGTCCTACAACTTCCCGGACCGATACTGGCGGCAGGTCGATTCCCTCGGCCGCATCGACCCGTACCCGTTCGACCCCTACACCGACTCGCAATGGAAGCTGGTGCCGGGGCTGGCCGACCCCTCCGGCGTCTCCTTCCAGTCCCTCAACCAGCCGACCCGCTACCTGCGGCACTCCTTCTACCGGCTGCGGCTGGACGCCAACGACGGCACCACGAGGTTCGCCCAGGACGCCACCTTCCGCCAGGTCGCCGGGTTGGCCGACCCGAGCTGGTCGTCCTTCCAGTCATACAACTACCCCGACCGCTACATCCGGCACTTCGCGTATGAGCTGCGGATCGACCCGATCGCCACCGCGACGGCGCGCAGCGACGCCACCTTCCGTGTGACGAACTGACCCCAGGTGATGTCGGCGCTCTCCGAGGAGCGCCGACATCACCTGGTCCTACCCGCAAGAACGACAGGAGATGTCCATGTCCCTATCCCTACGTCACGCCCGGTTGTCGGCGTTATTGCTCGCCCTCTGCCTCCTCTTCACCGGCCAGGCATTGACCGCACCGCAGCGGGCCGCCGCCGCCGACCCCGGCTACCTGATGGTGCACTTCACCGGGGAGGGGTCGACCAACCAGCAGATGTACCTCTCGCACAGCACGGACGGCCTGCACTGGAACGACCTCAACGGTGGCGGCATGGTCCTGCGCTCCACGGTCGGCACGAGAGGTGTGCGCGACCCCGCCTTCGTGAGGTCTCCTGACGGCAGCAAGTACTGGATCATCGCGACCGACCTGTGCATCGGCTGCGGGCAGGACTGGGCCGGGTCCATCAACAACGGCAGCCGCAACCTCGTGGTGTGGGAGTCGACGGACCTGGTGACCTGGTCGCAGCCGCGGCTGCTGAACGTCGCCGGCGCGATCCCGGACGGGCGCAACGCCTGGGCACCGGAGGCGATCTGGAACCCCGCGACCAACGACTACGTCCTGTACTGGGCGACGAACGTGCCCCTCAACGGTGCGACGAAGCACCGCATCTACTACGCCCGCACCAGCGACTTCCGCACCATCACCACGCCGCAGCCCTACATCGTGCGCCCCGGCAGCCAGGAGATCATCGACACCCAGATCGTCGAGATGCCCTCGGGAGTCGGCAACTACCGCTACGTGCGTGCCTCCGGCGATGGCCAGATCACCCTCGAGGGCAGCAACTCGATCCTCGGGACGTGGACGAACCTCGGCAACCTCTCCGGCATCGGTTTGACCGGAGCACAGGTCGAAGGCCCGATGTGGATGAAGTTCAACGGCACCAACAAATGGGCCCTCTACGTCGACCAGTACGCCTCCGGACGCGGGTACCTGCCGGTGGTGACGACCAACCCGTCCGACCCCGCCTCCTACCAGATCCCGGCTTCGGGAAGCTACAACATGGGCGGCACGAAGAAGCGACACGGCTGGATCCTGAACCTGACGTCCGCCGAGGAGAGTCGCGTGCTGGCGCGCTGGCCCAACACCGCGGCCAATCGGCTCCAGTCGTACAACTTCCAGGACCGGTACGTGCGGCACACCAACTTCGACGTGCGCATCGACCCCGGCGTCAGCCCCGCCGAAGATGCCCAGTTCCGGCTCAGGCCCGGCCTGGCGGGCACGGGCACCGTCTCCTTCGAGTCGGTCAACATGCCTGGGTACTTCCTGCGGCACTCGAATTACGACTTCCAGCTGGTCTACAACGACGGCACCGCCCAGTTCGCGGCGGACGCCACCTTCCGGAAGGTCGCCGGCCTCGCCGACTCGACCTGGTCGTCGTTCCAGTCGTACAACTTCCCCGACCGCTATATCCGGCACTACGCGTACGAGCTGCGGCTGGACCCGATCACCACGACGACGGGGCGCAGCGACGCCACCTTCCGCGTGACGAACTGACCCACGGGAAGAACTGAGCCAACCGTGATGCCGGCGCTTCCGAGGGAGCGCCGGCATCACCTTTCCGCCGCCCCATGCCCTCTGCTGTGGTGCCCCCGGCAGGATTCGAACCCGCGACCTAGTCATTAGAAGTGACCCGCTCTATCCAACTGAGCTACGGAGGCAAGCAGGCCGATTTTAGCCTAGGTCGTGCTGATCTTGACCATCCCAAATCGGTACCTCGGATCACCGATCACCCGCTGACGCGCCAGGCAGCCGGGCCGCCAGGTCGGCCAGCAGCGCGTCGGCGTCCACCGGGTGGCCGCGGTAGGCGACGTGGCCGTCCGGCCGGACGACGAACGCGCTCGCCCGCTCCACGCCGTACTGGCGGTGCGCCGACCGGTCCGGGTCGCCGAGCGCGAGCGGCCGGTCGGCGGAGCGCTCCGCGCTGACCACGCGCGCCGTCACCAGCTCCGGGTAGGCCCGCTCGATCCGCTCGGCGATCCGGCACAGCTCGACGGCCGGCCGCGCGTGCTCGTCCAGACCGGTGAACAGCAGCACCGTGTGCTGCGTGCCGCGCAGCACGTCGTGGACCCGGCCCGGCTCGCCGTCGATGAGCACCTCGGCCTCCCGCGCCCGGTCACCCGGCGCCGGGGCGTCGCCCCAGTCCGAGCCGCTCTCGGCGTTGAGCGGGCTGTCCGGGTAGCTCAGCCGCAGCTGCGCGAGGATGCCGATCAGCCCCCGGCGAACCCTGTCCCGGGTCAGCAGCCGGCTGGCCAGCTCCGGCGCCACCCGGCCGCGGGCCATCCTCGCGAGCCGGCTCTGGCCGGCGATGACGCCGAACATCCGGTCGGTGGTCTTCAGCAGGCGGACGCCCACCGGGTGCCGGTCGGCGTGGTAGCTGTCCAGCAGCGGCTCCTCGGCGATGCCGCGCACCACCAGGGCGAGCTTCCACGCCAGGTTGTAGGCGTCCTGGATGCCGGTGTTCATGCCCTGGGCGCCAGCCGGGCTGTGCACGTGCGCCGCGTCGCCGACCAGGAAGACCCGCCCGTCGCGATACCGAGGCACCCCGCGCCGGTGCACCCGGTAGCGGGTCACCCAGTACTCCTGGACGACTTTGGCCGGGTAGGGCACACGCTCGTCGATCATCGCCTGGAACTCTTCGTGGGTGGGTTCGCTGTACTCGCGGGGCCCCTCGGGACCGGTCGCGACGTTGCCGAAGATGCGGAACCTGTGCTCGCCCGGCATCGCGAAGGCCGCGAAGATCCCCGCGGGGCTGGGGAACGTGTAGAGGTCGCCGTCCGGGAGCTCCCAGTCGAGCTCGGCGTCGGCCATGATGAACTCGTCGGGGTAGGTGGAGCCCTCGAACGGCATGCCGATCGCCTTGCGCACCGCGCTGTGCGCGCCGTCGCACGCCACGACCCAGCGGTATGGAGCCGTTTCGGTCGACCCGTCCTCGGTGCGCAGCGACACGGTCACGGTGTCACCGTCCGTGGTCAGGTCCGTCAGGGCCACACCGCGCTCGACGTCGACGCCCCGCTCGGCCAGCGCCTCGGCGAGCAGCCGCTCGGTGTCGGTCTGCGACAGGGTGCGCAGCGCGGAGTAGGCGGTGTGGTTCCGCGGGCCCGTCAGCAGGTCGGCGAGGTCCATGTACACCTTCCTGTCCTGCCCCTTCTTGTCCTTGCCGAACATGAGGCTGAGGCCCGGCGCGCGGTTGCCGGCCGCGAGCGCCGCGTCGACCACCCCCATGTCGTCGAAGATCTCCAGGGTCCGCGGCATGACGACCAGCGCCCGCGACGTCGTGGCCGCCGTCGGCGCGCGATCGATGACTCGCACGGGTACGCCGTGCCGCACCAGCTCGTTCGCCATGGTCAGCCCGGTCGGTCCCGCGCCGACGACGAGCACCGGATGCATTCGCTCTGCCATTTCGATCAGTCCCTTCCGATTCAAATTCCTCACCTGATGAATTAACCGTAGCGCCGACCGCCGCACACTTCAAGGCCCCTGCTCCGGGCGGGTGTCACAGGCGGCACGTAGCCTTCCCGCATGCCCTCCGGACAGACCCAGCTCTCCCCCGACGCCGCGCGCCGGCTGCGCCTGCGCACGCAGGGCCTCACGCTGCCCGACGGCCGCGCGGCACCTTCGCCGGTCGAGGTGGTCCGCCGGATGGTCGCCCTCCAGGGCCAGGACCTGCCGGCCGTGCTACGCGCGATCGCCATCCGATCCCGACCGGGCACCACGCTCGACGACGTGCGCGCCGCGTTCGACGCCGGCGACCTCGTGCGCGGCTGGACCCAACGCGGCACCCTCTTCGCGACCACACCGCGCGACCTCGCCGCGCTCGTCTCGCTGACCGGCGAACGCGTCACCCAGAAGGGTCGGCGGACCCGCGAGGCCGAGGGCCTGGACGACGCAGCCATCGCCCGCGCGGAGACGGTCGCCCGGGCGGCGCTCGCGGCGTCCGCCGATGACGGCGGGATCTCGCGCGCAGCGATGCTCGACCTCTGGCAGCAGGCCGGTGTGTCCGTCGAGGGCCAGCGCGGCTACCACCTGATCGTCACCCTGGCGCTTCGCGGGTTGCTGCACTGGGGTCCGTTCGCGGGGGCGCAGCAGCTCATGGTCGCGACGCCGGGCCCCGCGTCCGGGGATGTCCCGCCCGAGGAGCCCGGCGTGGCCCTGCGCCGCATCGCGCTGTCCTACTTCGCCAGCCGGGGGCCGGCCACCCCCGACGACCTCGCCTGGTGGCTCGGCCTGCCCAAGGTGCCGGTGCGCACGGCGGTGGCCGCCCTGCGCGACGCGCGGCCGGACACCGTCGCCGAGGTGGTCATCGACGGCAAGCCGATGCTGGTGGGGCGGGACGCGAGCGGGCTCTCCGGCGATGCGGCACCCGAGATCGCCGAACCGGCCGGCGTCGTGCTCGTGCCGGGGTTCGACGAGATAGTGCTGGGCTACCAGGACCGCGAGCTGGTCGCGGACGCCGAGGCCATGCGGACCGTCGTCCCGTTCACCAACGGGGTCTTCCGCCCGGCGGTCCTCCTGGACGGGCGGCTGGTCGGAACCTGGCGCCGGGCGCCGAAGCGGGACGAGGCACCCGTCGAGCTCGTGCCGGGGATCCGGGCGCCCGCCCGCAAGGCCGTCGACGCCGCGGTGGCCGCCTGGCACCTGGGCTGACGCCCACGGCCGGGTCTACGTGAAGTAGGCAGCGCTCTCCGCATCCGCCGGGTAGTACGACTCGATGGCGACCTCGTCCAGCGTGATGTCCATCGGGGTGCCGAACGTGGTGATCGTCGAGAAGAGCCGCAGCTCTCGCCCGTCGACCCGGATGACCATGGGGATCACGACGTCGGACTCGGGCTCGATCGACCCGCCCGCCTCTTCGGCAGGGCTGGGTGCCAGCAGCTCCTCGTAGAGCGCGGTGAGCTCGGCGTCGGGCAGGGTGGCGAGCTGGCGCCTGACCCGGGACCGGAACATCGCGCGCACGTCGGCCAGGTTGACGACGTACGACGCGAGCCCGCGCGGGTCCAGTCCCAGCCGCACCAGGTTGACCGGCGGCCGCAGCAGGTCGGGCGCGACACCGGCGAAGAACGGCTCGACGGCGCGGTTGGTCATCAGGATGTTCCACCGGCGGTCGAAGACCAGCGCCGGGTACGGCTCGTGCGCGCGGAGCACCCGCCCGACGGCGTCCCGGGCCGCCGACAGCGCGTCGCCGTCGAGCGGCCGCTCGGTGTACCGGGGCGCGAACCCCGCGGCGAGCAGCAGCCGGTTGCGATCGCGCAGCGGCACGTCGAGCTGGTCCGCGAGCCGGAGGACCATCTCGGCGCTCGGCCGGGACTTGCCGGTCTCGACCAGGCTGACGTGCCGCGCCGAGACGTCGGCGGCGATCGCCAGATCGAGCTGGCTCAGCCGACGGCGACGCCGCCACTGCCGCAACAGCTCCCCCACGGTTCCCATGACGCCGAGTGTCGCCCAACGTGCGGCCCAGCGCCATGAACTCCCAGTTCATCGACAACCCCGGCGGCACGGCAAACACTGCTGCCATGACCACACAGAGCACGACTTCAGACAACAAGAGCATCGTCGCCCGGGCGTTCGCGGGCCTGGTCGAGACGGGGGATGTCGCCTCGGTCGAGCGGGTGCTGAGCGACGGCTTCGTCCATCGCCGGCCGGACTCCACCTCCTCGACCAAGGCGGAATGGCTCGCCTCGATGCGGGCGTCGCTGGAGAACATCGCGGGCATGGAGGTCGAGGTCCAGCACATGCTGGCCGACGGCGACCACGTGGTGCTGCAGTCGCGACGCCGGCTCCCCTCCGGGCCGGAGATCACGGTCGTCGACATCATGCGCTTCGAGGACGGCCTGATCGCCGAGGCGTGGGAGACCATCGAGCCGACGGCCGAGGCGGCGAGCCACCTGACGTGGTGGGCACCCGGGGAGCGCTGACTTCGCGTATCGCGTTACGCCCTAGGGCACGATGTGCCAGAATCGCACACATGGCGATCAGTCCCGAGGTGCTTGGCGAGCGGATCGAGCTCGCGCGCGAGGCGGCGTCCAAGACCCAGGCCGAGCTCGCGGCCGCACTAGGCGTGGACCGGACCGCGATCTCGAAGATCACGTCGGGGACCCGCAAGATCTCCGCGCTCGAGCTCGCCGCACTGGCCAAGTTCCTGGGCAGGCCCCTCCCGTGGTTCCTGTCCGATTCGCCCGCGCCGGTCGTGGCCCGCAGGCAGGCCGTCGTCCGCGACCGGCCGTCGACTCTCGCCGCCGAGCTGGCCGCGGAGGACCTGGCCGCCGACGTCGAGCAGCTTCGAACATTCGGTGTCTTACCTGCTGCTCCGCACGCAGGACTTGTCGGTACTTTCAACAAGATCGAGGACGTCGAGGACGCGTCGGCTGCGGCACGGGCCGCTCGAAAAGCAGCGGGATTCGGCACCGATGCCCTCGGTCCCATGGCCGACGTCCTCGATGACTTCGGCCTCTACGTCACCACTGTCGTCGCTGGTGAAGCAGTGGACGGGGTCATGCTCCCGCAAGAGGGCTTCGCGGTCACCGTCATCAATGCCGACCAGTCACCGGGCCGACGCCGGTTCACAGCAGCCCACGAGCTGGGGCACTACCTCTTCGACGACACCTATGCTGCTGAAGCGATCTCTGGCAGCACCTCGGACCATGAGCGCCTGGTCAATGCTTTCGCTGCTGAGTTCCTCCTGCCCCTTGATGCCGTTCGCAGCCGTTGGGCAAGGCAGCTGGATGGCGAGTCCGCCGACCTCCAGCGGATCCGCGAGGAGGCCATCTGGCTGTCCTCCACCTATCGGATGAGCTGGAGCGGTATCCTGGCTCGCCTCGGCGGAGCAGGCCTCCTCGACGACCAGCAAGCTCGTGCCCTGCAGCCCAATCCAACCTTGGCCGAGTTGCGGTCGTACGGCCGCCAGCCGGAGGAAGACCTGTGTGACGGCGACCTGTCCGCCGCGGTGTCCCGGGCCGCGCTCGATGCATACCGCGACGGGCTGATCGGGTCCTCCCGAGCCTCCGAGATCCTTCGCGGTGCGGGCAGCGAGCTCCCGCCCCCTCGTGATCCTGGGCGGAACGACTTTCGTGCGGACTTCTACGCATGACGGACGCCGAGCCCGAACCACTGCTCGTCTTCGACAACACGTGCCTGAGCGCATTCGCCTCCGCGCATCTCATGCCCGTCCTGAAAGACCTGACGCTGGGCTACCGAGTCGGCGCCACCGAGGCTGTCCGAGACGAGTTCTGTGCTGGTCCGAACAATGTGGCGGACATCGCCTGGGTCGACCTGCTTCCCGAGCAGGGCATGGACGAGCTAGTGGCGCTTGCGGAGTACGTCCAGGCTCTTGGTGCCGGGGAACACGATCTGGGAGAAGCGACCGTGTTCGCGAGTGCGCAGGTTCGCGGCGCCATCGCGATCACGGACGACGCCACAGCGACGAAGATCGCCCGTCGCATCAAGAAGGTCGAAGTGCATGGTTCGCTCTGGCTCCTCATCAGGGCCTATCGCGACGGGAAGGTGAACGAACAGCGAGCCAGCGAGATCGTCGACGCTCTACGCGCCCGCGGCGCGCGCTACCCATGCGATGGCGCCGAGCTCTTCTCGTGGGCGCGAAGCCGCAACCTCCTGGAGTGACGTCGCCGGCTCGGCGAGCTCAGTGGCGAGGCGCCCTGCGGCTCCGATGTGCGGCGCCGTAGCCGAGAGCGACGTAGCGGCGGTGCGCAAGCCGCCATCCGCCGCTCGTCCTGCGCCAGCGGTCGAGGTACGTGCCGTGCGTGGAGATCGCCGGCCCGTCCGGGAGCTGCTTGGTGACCAGCACGGTCGCCCGGCTGGTCGGGGCCTCCACCGCGGTGCTGTCGAACATGACGCCGGCCAAGTGGTGCAGCACGTGGACGTCCTCGCGCATCGTGGCCTCGGCGAAACGGCGAAGCTCGGCATGGCCCTGGAACACGGCTCGCTGATCGGGCTGATCGACGAGGACTGCCTCGAAGATCCCGTCCTCGGTGAACACGTCGACGAAGCCGGCGACGTCTCCGGTGTCGAACGCGTGGGCATAGCGAGCGATCGCCTCCTGGACAGCGAGCCGGTCCTCGACGTGAAGGTCCGTCATCGCTGCTCCAGCGCCGGGTCGTCGACGCCGGTCCACGGGCCAAAGGGACCTGCAAGAAGGAAGCACCCGTCCGGCTGCGTGCGCGTGCCGTCGGGCAGCAGGGTGGTCGCGGTTCCGAGGTAGAGCCCGTGGGAGTAGCGGCGCACCTCGTCCACGAGGTCGGTGCGGGCCGAGCTGTTGTCGAACGCCGCGTATCTCATCATCAGCGACGACCTGCCGTCGATCAGCGACTCGTCGATGGAGGTGGCGAACCTGGCCCGCCGGACGTAGCCGTGGACGCCCGCCCCGTCAGCCGAGACGCGGAAAAGGTTGTACCCCTCGCCGGCGGCCCCCGCACCCGCCTGGTACGCCTTGCCCAGCCAGACGCCCCGGGGCGAGCCTTCCCGGTAGAGCAGCTCGGCGAGCCCGTGGATCTCCTCGTCGGTGGCGTTCAGGATCGGCGTGTACCCCAGGTACTCGCCGTCGAGCTCGGTGAGGTCCGGCGCGGGCAGGGTCCGCCACAGGGCGAACAGCTCCGCCTGCGGCAGGGTCAGCGCCTGCTGGACGCCGATGGCCGGGTTCGGGTGGATCCGATCAGCCGCGGTAGTCATGCTGACTTCCTGGCGCCACGTGCTTCGGTGCCGGCCAGGCGGCCGCCGTCGATCGTGTAGACGCTGCCTGTGATGAACGACGCGCTGTCACCGGCCAGGAACGCGACCAGGTTCGCGACGTCCTCGCTCTCGCCCGCCCGGCCGAGCGGGATCCGGCCGCCGACGTCGGTAGCCTCGCCGAGCTTGCGCATGCCCTCGTTGCTTGCGATGAACCCCGGGCAGATCGCGTTGACGCGAATACCCTCCGGCCCGAGCTCGGTGGCGGCCGACTTCACCAGGCCGAGGACGCCGTGCTTCGACGCCGAGTACGCCGAGGACATCGCGACCCCGATGAGCCCGGCGGCCGACGAGGTCACGATGATCGATCCACCGCCCGCGCGGAGCATGGCGCGCCCGGCCGCCTGCAGGCCGAGCAGGACACCGCGCAGGTTCACGGCCATAGTGCGGTCCCAGTCCTCCAGCGGGTACTCGAGGACGCCGACGTGCTGCCCGGTGCCGGCGTTGAGGTGCGCGATGTGCACCGCGCCGTAGCGGGCGACAGTCTGCTCGACCATCGCCTGGTTGTCGTCCGGCGAGGCGACGTCCACCCGCACGGCGAAGGCCTCACCGCCGGCGGCGACGATGGACTCGGCCGTCCGTCCGGCGTCGTCGGCGTTGATGTCGGCGCAGCACACTCGGGCGCCCTGGGCTGCCAGCGTGGCTGCGGAAGCGGCGCCGATACCCGATCCGGCGCCCGTGACTATCGCTACCTTGCCGCTCAACGCGGCGGCGTGCACTGTCATGGTCGTTGATCTCCTTCTTCTCGGTCCGTGGGATCTGGCATGCGCCCGTCCCCGTGGTGGTCGGGTGCGACGGTCACCGTTCCGGCATCGCCGTCGACGGTGATCCGCTGGCCGTCATGCAGCCGTTCGGTGGCCGCGTGGGTGCCGAGCACGGCGGGTATGCGGTACTCACGGGCCACGATCGAGCTGTGGCTGAGCGGGCCTCCGACGTCGGTCACGACGCCCGAGGCGAGTGCGAACAACGGGGTCCACGCGGGTGTCGTGATCTTCGTGACCAGGACGTCGCCCGGGCGCATCCGGTCGAACTCGGCAGGCCCGTGGATGACGCGTGCCGGAGCACTGACACGCCCGGGGCTGCCGGGCGTGCCCTGGAGGACGTCGGACGGCGCCGACCCCGACCTGGCGAAGTCGATGCCGAGGACCTTCGCACCCGTGGCGGGGAGCGTGTGCGGTGGTGTCACGGCTCGCTGTGCCCGCCAGGTCGCCCTTCGCTCGACGACGGCGTCGCGTGCGTCGTGCGGAGCCTGCCCGGCGTCGAGGGCGGCCGCGGCCGCGGCGAGCTCGTCGTACCGGAGCCAGAAGACGTCGTCCACCGCTTCGATCGACCCCGCGATGACGAGTCGCTGCCCGACCTGGCGCAGCAGGCGGCGCACGGTGAGCCAGCCCAGCCCCACATCCGCAAGGGCGTCCTCGCGCAGGGGCGCCATCCGCCGCGCCCAGCGCAGAAGTTTCGTCGCCGCCCACCGCCGGACGCCCGGGCGCCGGGCAGCGAGCCGCCGTTCGGCCCGGTTGCCGGCCTCCGCCGTCGTGCGCTGCCGCTCGTACGGGTCGGGAGCACTGCCGGTGAGAAAAAACGCGAGGGCCTGCGCGACCGGGGCCGGCTCCTCGGCGGGGAGCGGTTTGGCGAAGTCGAGGTCGTAGACCGTGTCGCCAAAGGCCGACAGGTGTGCGGCGAACCGGTCGGCGAGCTCCCGCCAGGTCTCGGCGTCGCCGTCTGCCGACGCGCCGGCGCCGTCGACGAGGGCCAGCAGCTCCGGGCCCGACAGCTTCGCCAACGGGTCGTCATGGTCGCAGGACCGCTGCCGCAGCCATCGCGCCAGGTCGTACAGCGCCTGCTCGGCTCGCACCGGCTTGCTGTCGGAGCCGAGCAGGAATGTCGTCGCGGACGGGTCGTCCCGGCGTTTCAGCAGCTTGTAGACGGCGGTAAACATCGACTCGCTGGTGTACGCCGCCGGCAGCACCCCGCCCTGGATGACCAGGTAGTACCGGGCGGCCTCGTCGACCAGCTCGCGCGCGCCGTCGAGCAGACGAACGGCCGGGGCGGACGACGCATCGGTGTCCCGCCAGCGGGCGTCGAGCTCGGCGTACCGCGTGTGAGCCTCGCGCCAGCGCGACTCGGCGGTCCGCAGGCTCCTCGGCAGGGTGACTGCCAGGAAGCGTGGCTGCGCCAGGGCCATCCGCGTCAGGATCCCGGCGGTGTACGAGATGTCGTAGTAGAGGTAGCCGTTGATCACACGGATCGGGTGGTCCAGGACCGGCAGCCCGATGGCCCGGTAGTGGTCGATGGTGGCCTTCTCCCACGCGGGGATCCCGAGCGTGGTGAACAGCGGCGACAGCGGATCGGGCAGCAGCTCAGCCACACTGCCCCGGATGTATTTTCCGTTCGGGCCGGGGAGCTCCCATTCCTCGGCCGGGAGCGGCCGAGGGCCTGGTGCGGCGTCGGGCAGTGCGGTGATCGGGCGGGCCTGGACGATGTACGGGCGACCGTCATGCACGGCCCATTCGATGTCCATCGGCTGCCCGTAGAGCTGTTCGATCCGTACGGCGATCCGGGTCAGCTCGGCGACGTCGCCGGGCCGGAGCACCGGCTGGTCCCGCAGGCGTTCCGGCACCGGTTCCTCGTGCGTGCCCTCGGCGGTCCGGACGGTCATGAGCCGCTTGTCGCCGATCTCCTGCTGGACGATCGCGCCGTCCGCCTTCGCGACGAGCAGCATGTCCGGCGTGACCTGCCCGCCGACTATCGACTCACCCAGCCCCCAGGCGGCGTTGACCATCACCTGGCCGCGGTCGCCGGTCATCGGGTTGGCGGTGAACAGGACTCCGGCCGCGTCGGCGGGCACCAGCTCCTGGACGACGACGGCCAGCGCGACGTCGTCGTGGGCGACGCCCTGCCGCGCCCGGTAGCCGATCGCTCGGGCCGTCCACAGCGAGGCCCAGCACCGCTTCACGGCGGCCAGCACGTCGGACTCGCCCCGAATGTTGAGGTAGGTGTCCTGCTGTCCGGCGAACGACATGTCCGGCAGGTCCTCCGCGGTGGCGGAGGAGCGGACGGCGACCGCCACGTCCTGGCCGCCGAGCTGCCCGTAGTCCCCGGCGACGGCCTGCGCGATCGCCTGCGGCATCGGCTGCGCGGCGAACAGGTCGGCGATCTCCCGCGCCGCGGCCTCCCAGGTGGCGGGCTCGTCAGGCGACGCGGCGGCCGCCGCCAGGAGGATCTTCTCCTGCAGGCCCTGCGCAGCGACGAACCGCCGGTACGCGGCCGTCGTGACGTGGAATCCCGGTGGCACCGGGAACTTCGCCGCCGCCATGCGGGCCAGCGACGCGCCCTTGCCGCCGACCCGCTCCAGCTCGGCAGCGGCATCGTCCAGGACCAGGACGAGGGGCTCGCCGTCCTGCCTGCCCGGCGTGACCATCTACTCGTCCCCCTCTGCCGCGTCCTGCTGGTGGGCTGGGTTCCCTCGGCTCCGGCCGTCCGACCGGGTCGCGACCGCACGGGCCTGCTCCAGGACGCCGAGCAGGACTTCCCGACCGGCCGGGAAGTCCGGTGCCTTGGCCGGGGTGACTGCCTGGTCCAGCATGTCCGCGACCGTCCCGAGGAGCTGATCCCAGGAGGGTTCGTCGTCTGCGGGCGGCTCGTCGCTCCGGAGGAATGCACGCCGGATGGCCGGGGTCAGCCCGTCCATGACGAAAGCCACCGCGCGCACGTCGACGTCCCGGCGCACCACGCCCGCCCGCCGCATCGCCTCGAGAAACTCGCGGCTGCTCATGGGCCCGGTCGCGGCCGTCCCGCCGGCCCGGTCGAAGTAGCTCCCGGGCCTGCGCACGTACTTGCCGAAGACCTCCTCGTCCCGCGCGACGATCGCCGAGGCCAGCGGAAGCGTCTTCAGGGCAGTCATCATCGCCCGGTACGCACTCCCCACGCTGCCGCCCCTGGGATCGGCCTCGACCTGAGCCCGCCACGCTTCCGCGTACCGGTCCAGCTCGCGCAGCACGGCCGCCTCGACGGCCTCGTCCTTCGACGTGAACCGCAGGTACACGAGGCCTCGGTTCAGGTCCACCAGGTCGGCGACCGCGCCCATCCTCAGCCTGTCGTAGCCCAGCTTCAGCAACAGCTCCGCCGTCGCGTCCAGGATTGCCTGATCACGTTCCCACTCGTTCACCGCCATACTGACAACTTAGCGTTTTCTGCAAAACTGTCAAACACCCACGTCGCTCGTCGCGGCGAACCGACGCCGGGCCGCGTTCCAACCGCGCACGCGTCAAGATGGAGCATGCTGCTCGCCGAGGTCGCCGCCACGTCCGACGCCGTCTCCGCCACCCGCTCGCGCCTCGCCAAGCGCGCGGCCATCGCCGACCTGCTGCGCCGGACGGCCGACACCCAGGCTGCGGCGGACGCCGGCGCCGGGGACGCGGCCGCAGCCGACGTCGCCACCACCACCATCGAGATAGTCGTCGCCTACCTCGCCGGCGCGCTGCGCCAGCGCCGCACCGGCCTCGGCTTCGCCGCGTTGCGCGACCTCCCGCCGCCGGCGGCAGAGGCCACGCTCACGGTGCGCGACGTCGACGCCGCGTTCGCCGAGATAGCAGCCCTCGAAGGCCCCGGCTCCGCCCAGGCTCGCACCGCCGCGGCCACAGAGCTCTTCGGCGCGGCGACCGAGCGCGAGCAGGCGTTCCTCCGCGGCCTCGTCGCGGGCGAGCTGCGGCAGGGCGCCCTCGACTCGGTGGTCGTCGACGCCGTCGCCGAGGCCGCCGGAGTCCCCGCCGACGCCGTCCGCCGCGCCGTCATGCTGCGCGGCGCGACCGGGCCCGTGGCGAGCGCCGCCCTCCTCGCGGACGACCCGCGCGTCACGCTCGCGACCTTCACGCTGGAGGTCGGGCGGCCGGTCCGGCCGATGCTCGCCCAGTCGGCGCCCGACATCGCGGCCGCCTTCGAGAAGCTGGGCTCTGCCGACGCGCCGGCCGAGCTCTGCGTCGACATCAAGCTCGACGGCATCCGCATCCAGGTGCACCGCCTCGGCGACGAGATACGCGTCGTCACCCGCTCCCTGGACGACATCACCGAGCGCGTGCCGGAGATCGTCGAGGTCGTGCGCGCCCTCCCGTCGGACCGCCTGGTGCTCGACGGCGAGGCGCTCGCCGTCGGGCAGGACGGCGTGCCCCGGCCGTTCCAGGAGACCGCCGCCCGATCCGCGACCCGGGAGACGCCGGGGACGACGTCGGAGGCGGAGCTGGCCTCGCAGCTCCAGCTCTCCCCGTTCTTCTTCGACGTGCTGCACGCCGACGGTCGCGACCTCGTCGACGCCCCGCTGCGCGAGCGCCTCGCGGTGCTCGATGAGGTCGCCGCGCCGCATGTCGTGCGCCGCCTGGTCACATCCGATCCCGGGGCCGCCGCGGAGTTCTTCGCGGGAGCGCTGCGCGAGGGTCAGGAGGGCGTGGTGGTCAAGTCGCTCGACACGCCCTACGCGGCCGGACGACGCGGCGCGGGCTGGGTCAAGGTCAAGCCCCGCCAGACCCTCGACCTCGTGGTGCTGGCCGTCGAGCGGGGTACGGGCCGCCGGCAGGGCTGGCTGTCCAACATCCACCTGGGTGCGCGCGACCCAGAGGGCGGGTTCGTGATGCTCGGCAAGACGTTCAAGGGGATGACGGACGAGATGCTGGAGTGGCAGACGCAGCGGTTCAACGAGCTGAAGACCGACGACAACGGGTGGGTCGTGACGGTACGGCCCGAGCAGGTCGTCGAGATCGCGTTCGACGGGCTGCAGCGCTCCACCCGCTACCCGGGCGGGCTCGCCCTGCGCTTCGCGCGCGTGCTGCGCTACCGCGACGACAAGAGCGCCGCGGAGGCCGACACGATCGAGACGGTGCGGACCCTGGCGGGGTTCTAGTCCCGCAGCACGTGTCCCATCGGGTACTCGATCTCGAAGACGGGTGCCACTCCTGTCACGTCGAGCTCCCCGAGCTCATCGCCCTCGCCCTCGCCCTCGTCCTCGGAGTAGTAGCGGACCACCGCCCCGGGAAAAGCGGTGCCGACCTGCGCGATGAGCCGCTCCGCACCCTCATCGGTGATGAACATGGAACCGTCGTCCTCCACCAGGATGTCGATGTCCTCCTCACCCAAGGAGCGTCGCGCGTCGTCCCTGGTCAGCCAGGTCCCGGAGGCTGTGCGCCCCCACACGGACACGGTGCGGCTGAGCTCGGTGTGCTGCCCGCGGTCCTCACCCCAGACCTCGTCGTAGATCTCCACCCGCGCGCCCTCGAACATCGCCATGGGCCAACTATCGCAGCGGCGTCATCCAATCCGGGGACGGACCTCGACATACGGGTATATATCCGGCAAGGTGTGGCCCGACCAGCACCGGTACCCGACCCAGACGGGGACACGATGAGCTCAACCACTATCGACGGTATCGCCGGCATCGGCGGCGCCATCAGCGGTGATCCCGCCCACCGGCCCTTGAAGCTCGACGACCCCGCGACCGTCCCGACCATCACCGAGCTGACCGCGTCGCACGACGCGGGCGCCCTCCACGCGCGGCTGCGCGAGGAGTGGGGCGACGTCGCGCCCGTCGAGCTGGAACCTGGCGCCCGCGCGTGGCTCGTGACGGAGTACCGGACCATCGTCGCCATGGCCCGCGGCCAGTTCCCCCTCACCACGGCGACCGGGACCTGGGGCGGCCACGAGCGCACGGCGCCGTCCGCCGGCTCGGACTCGCCCGTGCTCCGGCCGCTGGCGCCGTCCGCCCGGCCGACCGTGGAGCAGACCGACGGGAGCACGCACGACCGGCTCCGCACCCCGCTCGACGAGGCGCTCGGCCTGATCGACGACGTCGAGGTCGCCAGGACCACCCGCGCCAGGTGCGAGGAGCTCATCGACGGGTTCGCCGCGACCGGCGTCGCCGACCTGGTGCGCGAGTACGTGGCGCCGATGCCGCACCTGACGCTCGGCGCCGTCCTCGGGTTCGACGCCGCGACCGCGCAGCAGGTGTTCGAGGCCGCCACGCGCCGAACGGCGGGACGGCAGGCCGCGTCGGCCGTGCACGAGGTGAGCTTCCTGCTCAGCGGGCAGGCTGCGGCCCGCCGTCCGGACGGCGGCCCCACCCCCGCGGGCCGGCTCGCGCGGCACGCCGCCTACCAGAGCACCGCGGAGGCGGCGGACGGCGTCCTGTCGCTCACGGCCACCGCGGCCCTCGGCCTGCAGGCCTGGCTGGCGCAGACGCTCTACCTCTCGCTGACCGACGAGCGGTTCGCCAGGCGGCTCGCGGGCGGCCGGCTCGGGACCGACGAGGCGCTCGACGAGGTGCTGTGGACCGCGTCGCCGGTGAGCACGCTGGCGCCGCGGATCGCCGTCGAGGACTTCCTGTATGACGACAAGCTGGTGCAGGCCGGGGACGCGATGCTGCTCGCGGTCGGTGCGGTCGGCTCGGACCCGAGCATCCGCGGCGACGGCCCGTGGGACGGGTCCGGCGGCAGTGCCCACCTGGCGTTCGGGGTGGGCGCCCACGCGTGCCCAGCTCCGCACCTGTCCCGGCTGATCGTCCGGACGGCGGCCGAGACGCTGCATCGCCGCCTCACGCCCGCACTCGCGGCGCGGGCCGAGGATCTCCGGTGGGCGCCCGACTTCCGCTTTCGGCTGCTGGAGGCGCTTCCGGTCGTCTTCCGCCCCGAGCCGCTCTCCACTCCGGAGCACGAGTCGTTCGTTCCGTGAACCTCGCGGCTGCGCGACCCGCCGTACCGATCGCACAAGATCCGATCACAAATAGATAGGGACATCGTGAGCTCTACGACCCGAGCCGCCAAGGTTCTCAACACCGTCTTCGGCCCCGCCGTCCGAGGGCGTGAGGATCCCGCGGGCGCCTGGGCGAAGGCCGTCGCCCAGGTCGAGAAGGAGGCCGGCGCTCAGGACCCTGAGCTCGCCGACGGCCTCGGCCGCGTGTTCGCGAGCATCGTCGAGGAGCCCCGGCTGACGCCTCTGGGCTGGTTCTTCGCGCTCAACGTGGTCAAGGCCCGCTACGTCAACCGGCTGCGCATCCAGACCTTGCTGGCCGAGCGCCCGGAGATCGGTGCCGAGCAGATCACCGATCCGGTCTTCGTGCTCGGGCTGCCGCGCACGGCGACCACCCTCACCCACAAGGTGCTCGCGGCGTCGCCCGACCATCGCGGGCCCCTCGCCTGGGAGATGGCGTACACCGGACTCGAGGACCCGAAGGTCGCCAAGCGGGAGATCAAGCGGTTCGACCAGAGCATCCAGCTGGTCACGAGCGTCTTCGCGCCGGCCCTGAAGCACATCCACCCGATCAGCGCCACAGACCCCGAGGAGTCCCTGGTGCTGATGCCGCACGGGACCTTCTGGCCGCTGTTCCACGGCAGCATGCCCTCCTACCGTGACTGGTACGCGCAGCGCAGCGCGGCGGAGCTGGCCGGCGACTACGAGTACCTGAAGCAGGGCCTGCAGGTGCTGCAGCACGGACGGGCGCCCAAGCGGTGGATCGTCAAGTACCCGGCGCACCTGAACGACATGACGGTGATCAAGAAGGTGTTCCCGGACGCCACGTTCGTGTGGACGCACCGCGACCCGGCCGCCGTCGTCGGCTCGTCGTGCAGCCTCATCGAGACGTTGTGGGCGCCGTACCAGACGGATCCCGACCCGCTCGAGGTGGGGCAGCTCGTGATGGACTCCATGGTCACGTGGGTGAACAACGCGCTGGAGGCGCGGCTCAGCCTGCCGCCGTCGTCCATCGTGGACGTGCCGTACCACGCGCTGAGCCACGACCCGCACACCGAGGTGCCCCGGCTGTACTCGGCGATCGGGGCGACCTGGCGGGACAGCGACGCGGCGCAGCTCGACCGGGTGCTCGCCCGGCCGGCGGGGACGCGTCCGCACGAGTACGACATGCGGCGCTACGGGCTGCAGCCGGAACAGGTCGCGGAGGAGTTCGCGGGGTACCTGCGCCTGCTGAACACCATCGACGTGCTGGACGCGAGGCCGAAGGCGGAGATGTAGGCAGGTGTAGTCAGACGCGGACGGCGTCCCGCAGCAGCCGCGCGTACGGATGCCCCGGGTCGTCGAAGACGCTCTCCGCCGGGCCGGACTCGACGACGCGGCCCTCCTGCAGCACCGCGATGTCGTCGCTCATGTGCAGGGCGACGCCGAGGTCGTGGGTGATGAGGAGGTAGGCGAGGTCGCGCTCGCGCTGGAGCCGGTCGAGCAGGTCGAGGACCTGCGCCTGGACCGACACGTCGAGCGCGGAGACGGGCTCGTCGAGGATCAGCACCCGGGGGCCGGCGGCCAGCGCCCGCGCGACGGAGACGCGTTGGCGCTGGCCGCCGGACAGGTGCAGCGGACGCCGGGCGGCCAGGACGGGGTCGAGCCCGACGGTGTCGAGCAGCGCCGAGACCTCCGCGCGCACCGGTCCGGGCCGGACCGACCGGCCGCGGGTGACGGCGTCCGCGAGGATCGCGCCGACGGTCCACCTCGGGTCGAACGAGCTCAGCGCGTCCTGGAACACGGCGCCGATCAGGGGGCGCCGCGGGCGGCGTCGGGCCTCGGGGAGCCGGCTCCAGGGCTCGCCGAGGAGGGTGACCTCGCCGGCGTCGGGCCGTTCGAGCCCGAGCAGCAGCCGGGCGGTCGTCGACTTGCCCGACCCGGACTCGCCGACCAGCCCGAGCGTCCGCCCGGCCCGGAGGGAGAACGACACGTCGTCGGCGGCGACGATCTCGCGCCCAGCGACGTGAAAGCTACGGCTGAGCCCCTGTGCTTCCAGGAGCACCTCGCCGAACGTAGGGCTGGTCGCTTCATGAGCGGCCATGCCGCTACCACCCCTACGTTCGACGGCGGCGTCCGGCGTCGCGGGCTCCTGGCCGACGACGGACGGCGCCGCCCCGGCCGACAGCGGCACACCCCGGGGCCGGCCCGCCGGGACCGCGGCGACGAGCTTGCGGGTGTACGGGTGCTGGGACCGCTCGAACACCTCCGCCGGTGTGCCCTCCTCGACCACGACGCCGTCGGTCATCACGAGCACCCGGTCCGCGATGCCGAGGACCACCGACAGGTCGTGGCTGATGAGCAGCACGCCAGTGCCCTCGTCGCGCAGCCGGCCCAGGAGCCTGAGCACACCGGCCTGGACGGGCTGGTCGAGCGCGGTGGTCGGCTCGTCGGCGATGACGAGGGACGGCTCGCCCGCGATCCCGGCGGCGATCAGTGCGCGCTGCCGCTGGCCGCCGGAGAGCTGGCCGGGGCGCTGGCGGGACCGCAGCTCGGCGTCGGGCAGACCTACCCGCTCGAGGAGCTCGACGGTGCGCGCGGCGCGCGCGGCGGCGTCGAGCCCGGTGTGCAGGGCGAGCGTGTCGCCGATCTCGCGGCCGATCGGGCGCAGGGGGTCGAGGGACACGAGTGCGTCCTGCGCGATCAGGCCGACCGTGCCGCCGCGCAGCCGGCGCAGGCGCCGCCCGGACAGCGAGAGCACGTCCTGCCCGGCGACGGTCAGCTCCGCGGCCGAGACCCGCGCGCCGTCGCCCGCGAGGCCGACGATGCTGCGCGCCGTCACGCTCTTGCCCGAGCCGGACTCGCCGACGATCGCCACGCACTCGCCGGCCGCCACCTGGAAGCTGACCCCGTCGACGACCCGTCGTCCGGAGAACTCCACGACGAGGTCCTTGATCTCCAGCACCGGCCCGCTCATGCGGCGCTCCTGTTCCGCTTCTGGATGCCCCGCCCGATGACGGTGGCGGCGGCGGCGCTGGCGACGATCGCGAGGCCGGGGAAGAACGTCATCCACCAGAAGTTCGCGATGTAGGTGCGGCCGGCCGCGAGCATCGCGCCCCACTCCGCGGCCGGCGGGACGGCGCCGAGCCCGAGGTAGCTCAGGGAGGACACCCAGATGACCGCCTGCCCGAGCCCGAGCGTCGCGAGGACGAACAGCGCGGCGGTGACGTTCGGCAGGATGTGCCGGGCGACGATCCAGAGCCGGCCGCGGCCCAGCACCCGCGTGGCCTCGACGAAGTCGGCGGCCGCCGTCCGGCGCACCTGGGAACGGATGATGCGCGCGTAGCCGGGCGCGGTGGCCAGGCCGACGGCGATGGTCGAGCTCAGCACGCCCGGCCCCGTGACCACGATGAACAGCAGCGCGAGCAGCAGGCCGGGGAACGCGAAGAGCACCTCGACCAGGCGGGTCGTGCCGAAGTCGAGCCAGCGCGGGCCGAGGCCCGCGACGAAGCCGAGGACTGTCGCGAGGCCGATGCCGATCGCCGTCGCGAGGACGCCGATCCGCAGCGACTCCGCCGCGCCGTGGACCACGCGCGTGTAGATGTCGCGCCCGGACTCGTCGGTCCCGAAGAGGTGGGCGAGCGACGGCGGCTGGAAGGCGTCGGTGTGCGAGACCGCGAGCGGGTCGCCCGGGGCGAGCAGGCTCGGCCAGAGCGCGGCGACGAGCAGGAGCACCAGGACCAGGCCGGCCAGAGCCTCGGCGACGGTGGGGCGGAACCCCGTGGCGCCGACGACGGCGGCGCGCAGGCGGCTCATTCCGCCACCGCCCGGGTGCGCGGGTCGATGACCCGGTCCGCCAGGTCCGTGACCAGGGTCATCACCGTGTACGCGAGCGCCACGACGAGCACGATCCCGGTCACCAGCGTGACGTCGCGGAGCTGCACCGCGGACAGGAGGCTGCGGCCGAGGCCCTGCCGGGCGAACACCGACTCGACGACGACGGCCCCGCTGATCAGCGACCCGAAGGCCCAGCCGGAGAGCCCGACGGCGGGGATCGCCGCGTGCCGCAGCGTGTGCCGCCAGAAGATCCGGACCTCGCTCTCGCCGCGGGCGCGCGCCGTCGTGACGAAGGGGGACTCCATGGCGGTCAGCAGCGACTCGCGCATGACCTGGCCCAGGAACCCGGCCAGCGGGATCGCCATGGTGAGCGCGGGCAGCACAATGCCGAGCGGCCCCGGCACGCTGACCGGCGGCAGGATGCCGAGGGTGCTGCTGAAGAACAGGATCAGGACCGTCGCCAGCCAGAAGTGCGGCACGGCCGCCGCGACGAGCTCCAGCCCGGAGCCGATGGCCCACGCGACCCGGCCGCCCCGCACGCTCCACGCGGCCAGCGCGCACGCGAGCGCCCAGGCGAGGGCGAGCGAGCAGAGCGCGAGGGCGAGCGTCGCGCCGAACTGTTCACCGATCGCCGTCGCCACGGGCTTGTGCAGCGAGTACGACTGCCCGAGGTCGCCGGTCGCGAGCCGCCCGAGGTAGGTGAGGTACTGCACCACGAGCGGCTGGTCGAGGCCGTACTCGCGGCGGACCTGCGCAAGCGCCTCGGGCCCGGCCTGGGACCCGGGCCCGCCGAGGATCGCCTCCGCGGGATCGCCGGGGACCAGCCGGAGGGCGAAGAACGTGATCGTCGCCGCGGCCCAGAGCACGAACAGGACCCCGCCCGCGCGCAGGAGCAGCCAGCGCCGGTTGCCCGGCACCGGCGTCCTGCGCGCCCCGGTGGTGGGGACCGGAAGGGTCAAGACGCCAGCCAGGCCTCGGCGAAGGTCGGCGTCGACACCGTGGGCATCGCCCGCAGACCCTGCACGGTCGACGAGTGCAGGAAGTGGTTCTGCTGGTCGTACAGCGGCAGGATGTAGTACCCCTCGAGGATGATCCGCTGCGCCTGCTCGTACAGGCTCTCGCGATCGTCGGTGTTGCTCGTGGCGGAGGCCCGGGTGAGCAGGTCGTCGACCGCGGGGTCGGCCACCTGCGCGAGGTTGGCGAAGTAGCCGCTGGGGGCCGGCGTGATCGAGTCGGAGTGGTACAGGATCCGCAGCACGTCCGGGCCCACCTTGGTGTACGGGGCGCTCACCAGGTTGTAGTCGTTCTCGGCCAGGGCGCCGTACCAGCTCGACAGGTCGAGCGGGTGGAGCTTGACCTCGAAGCCCGCCGTCTTGGCGTCCGCCTGGATCTGCTCGAACAGCGACTGCTCGGCCGGGATGGACTGGTTGGTGCTCACCGGGAAGTCGAGGGTGAGGCGCTTGCCGTCCTTGACGCGGTAGCCCTCGTCGTCGCGCTCGCTCCAGCCGGCCTCGTCGAGGAGGCCCGCGGCGGCGTCGGTGTCGACGGTGAAGAGGTCGGGCTCGCTCAGGCTGAGCGGCTCGACGCTGGACAGCGGCGAGTACGAGCGCTCGGCGGTGCCGAAGAAGAGGCTCTGGATGCCGTCGTCCACGTTCACCGAGCGGACGAACGCCTCGCGGACGTGCTCGTCGTCGAACGGCGCCTTGCCCGAGTTGAGCTCGATCCGGTTGGCGGCGCCGGGGCGGGGCGCGTTCAGCTCCTCGATCGCGTCGTCGGACTCGGCCGACTGGATGGTGTCCGGCTGCGCGTTGTCGATGACCTGCACCTCGCCGGACTGGAGCGCGGCGTAGCGGCTCGCGGAGTCGGGGATGAACCGCCACACGATGGTGTCGAGGTACGGGAGACCGGTGCCCTCTACGTCGGCCGGCGGCGAGGTGTAGTCGTCGTTGCGCACGAGGGTCACGGACTCCTGGCGCTCCCAGTCGTCCACGACGAACGGGCCGGTGCCGACCGGAGCGGCGCAGTTGTCCTCCTGGCTGCGCTCCAGGGCCTTCGGCGACTCCATCGCCACCCACACCTGCGAGAGCGACTCGAGCAGCGCGCTGTCCGGCGCGCTCAGCTCCAGCCGGACGGTGTGGTCGTCGACGGCCACGACGTCCTCGATCTTCGCGAGCGCGAGGTAGCCGGTCGACGACGCCGTGGCCGGGTCCTGCACGTGCGCGATGTTCGCGGCGACGGCCTCGGCGTCGAACGGCGTGCCGTCGGTGAACGTGACGTCGTCGCGCAGCGAGAACTCCCAGGTGAGGCCGTCGTCGCTCTCGGTCCACTCGGTGGCGAGCCACGGGATGACCTCGCCGTCGTCGTCGAGCGAGACGAGGGACTCCAGGTACTGGGTGGCGATGAGCGCCTGCGGGTAGTTGCCGCCGACGTGCGGGTCGAGGCAGGACGGCTCGGCGTCGCCGGAGGCGTAGGTCAGGGTCCCGCCGGCGACCGGTTCGCCCGTGGGCTCGCTGGGCGTCCCTCCCCCGGGCGAGCAGGCGGCGAGCAGCAGAGCGACGGCGGCCGTAACGACGACGGCGGCACGCGGGCGGGAGGACCGGCGCGAGGGCATGGCTTCGTGTACATCCTGTCTGGAGGTTGTCCGAACGACTCCGTTCATGCTCCCAAACCCGCGCTCCCGCCAGGCGTATTCCGTCCAGCGGCCCCAGGTGAGGCGTGCCACACCGCCTGGGCGGGTCGATCCCCTCGACGGCCGCCATCCAGCGCCCGGGAACTCCCCCGAACGCCCCGACGTTCTCACCCCGCACCCAGGCATTTACCTCCCGGCGAGAGCGCCTCCACGCATATACTCGCCGGGTTCGGACGCCCTATCGCAAGGAGCACCGATGACCGAGCCGATGCCGCTTCAACCACCCGCCGCAGCGGAGCCTCTCGTGCTCAGCGCGCCCGACCCGGTCCAGGCCGTCGCCGCCACGCAGGCGCCCAAGATGGCGCCCAAGGTGGACCCCGCCGTCGCGCCCGCGCTCGACCAGAAGGTGGCCACCTACCTGGACGGTCTGCTCAGCGCCGACACCCGGAGCCCCGAGTTCGCCAAGCGCGCCGACGACGTGCGCACCATGGGCGACCAGGACATCCGCCAGGCCGCCGACTCCAGCAACCGGCTGCTCGCCACGCCCGTCCGGGCGCTCAAGGAGGGCGGCCTCGCTGAGGGGTCCAAGGTGGGCCAGACCCTGCTGGAGCTGCGCCGCACCGTCGAGGACCTGGACCCGTCCGAGGCGAGCCTGGGGCGCAAGATCCTCGGCATCATCCCGTTCGGCGACAAGATCCAGGACTACTTCCACCGCTACGAGTCCGCCCAGGGCCAGCTCAACGCCATCATCCAGGCCCTGTACAACGGGCAGGACGAGCTGCGCAAGGACAACGCAGCGCTCAACCTGGAGAAGCAGTACCTCTGGGACACGATGGCGCGGCTCAACCAGTACATCTACGTGGCCGAGCGGCTCGACGCCCAGCTCTCCGCGAAGATCGCCGAACTCCAGATCGCCGAGCCCGAGCGGGCCAAGGCGCTGTCCGAGGACGTCCTGTTCTACGTGCGCCAGAAGCACCAGGACCTGCTCACCCAGCTCGCGGTCTCGATCCAGGGCTACCTCGCGATCGACATCATCATCAAGAACAACGTCGAGCTCACCAAGGGTGTAGACCGGGCCACCACGACGACGGTCTCCGCGCTGCGCACCGCCGTCATCGTCGCGCAGGCCTTGGCGAACCAGAAGCTCGTGCTGGACCAGATCGGCGCGCTGAACACCACGACGTCGAACATGATCGCCTCGACGTCCAAGATGCTCGCCGACCAGTCGGCGACGATCCAGGAGCAGGCTGCGAGCTCGACCGTCGGCATCGAGCAGCTCCAGGCCGCGTTCGCCAACATCTACGCGACGATGGACTCCATCAGCGATTTCAAGAGCCGGGCGCTCGACTCGATGTCACAGACCATCGGCGTGCTGCAGACCGAGACGACGAAGGCCAACGAGTACGTGGAGCGGGCACGGCGTACCAACACCGACGGCGTGGCGAGCGGTTCTCTCGACCTCAACACCCCGTGACGGCAAGCTCGGAGGCAGGCATGAGCTGGTGGCGGCGACTCTTCGGCGGCGGGCGCACCGAAGAAGTTCCGCGGCCCGTCTCCATCCCGGCCCCGCCGACGACCGAGCAGATAGTGGCGTCCGTCGACGCCGTCCTGGCCCGCACGTCCGGCAAGGCGCCGGCGGCCGTCACCGCGCGCGTGCAGCGGGTCGTCGAGACCGTGCACGAGATGACGCCCCGCCTGGACCGGCTCGGCGCCGGCTCCCAGCAGGCGCACACCGTGGTCGCCACGGCCACGAGCTACCTGCCCGAGGCCGTCGACGCCTACCTGCGCCTCCCCCGCGACTTCGCCGACCGGCGCGTCGTGGACCGCGGCAAGACGTCGCTCATGATCCTGTGCGACCAGCTCGACCTCCTGGGCGCCACCATCGACAAGATCTCGGACGCCGTGTCCCGGGCCGACGCCGTCGCCCTGGTCGCGCACGGCCGCTTCCTCGAGGAGAAGTTCGGCACGACGTCGGCCCTCACCCTGCCCGGCGCCACGCCGGGCAGCGCGCCGGGCGCAGGACCGACCACCCCGGGGCCGACGTCGGGCCCGGCTCCGCTGGAGGCCCCGTGAGCACGACGGCGCTCACCGCCGCCCTCGCCGCCCTCGACACGACAGCCACCGCCGTCGGCGTGAGCGGCCCGGCCGCGCGCGCCGAGGGCGAACGCCTCGCTGCAGCGGTCGCCGAGTCCTCCCCAGGCGCCCCGGCCGACTGGATCGCGGCCACGGGGCGTCCGACGTCGGGCAGCAGCCTGCAGCCGTTCTTCGACGCCGCCGTCAGCGCCCGCCGCTGGCGCAACGCCCCGACGGACCTCCTCACCGAGCTCATCACCACCGGTAGCCCCAGCGCAGCCCAGTACGCGGAGGCCCTGGCAACGGTCGTCGACGCCGCGGCCACCCTCGGCGACCCCAGCATCAGCGCCATAGCCGCCGCGGAAGGCACCAAGGCAGTCCACCGCAGCGCAGCAGCAGGCCGCGACAGGGCCCCCCTGCCAACCACCCCACCCGCCGCGGGCGGCCCAACCCACCCGAGCAACCAGGCCACGCCCCCCACCGGAGAAGGCGACCTGACAGGAAAGGCCGCGGGGTCCGAGATACCGCGCCGGGATGTATCTGTTCCCGAAGTGGAGGGCCCCCTGGGGCCCGTGAACGCATCCCGGCGCGGTATCTCGGACCCCGCGGCCGCCCCAGCCGAAGCGCCCGAAGCGCCCGAAGCGCCCGAACGCACGCTGGAGCAGCTCCTCAAGGAGCTCGACGAACTCACCGGACTAGCACGAGTCAAGGACGAGATCCGCCGCCAGACCGAGCTCCTCCGCATAGAACGCCTCCGCGGCGAAGCCGGCCTGACCGCGCCGACACTCACCCGCCACCTCGTCTTCGTCGGCAACCCCGGCACCGGCAAGACCACGGTCGGCCGCCTCGTAGCCGGGATCTACCGCGCGCTGGGCCTCCTGGAGAAGGGCCACCTCGTGGAGGTCGACCGCTCCGAGCTCGTCGCGGGCTATCTGGGCCAGACCGCCGAGAAGACGACGGCGGTGGTGGAGCGCGCCCTTGGCGGCGTCCTGTTCATCGACGAGGCGTACGCCCTGGCCGAGGACCAGTACGGCCGCGAGGCCGTCGACACGCTGGTCAAGGACATGGAGGACCACCGCGACGACCTCGTGGTGATCGTCGCGGGCTATCCCGGCCCGATGGCCCGGTTCGTCAGCACGAACCCCGGCCTGGAGAGCCGGTTCGCGCGGACGATCACGTTCGAGGACTACTCCGCCGACGAGCTGCGGCTGATCTTCGAGAGCATGGCCCGGGGCGCCGACTTCGTGCCGGAGCCCGCCACGCTGGAGCGTTTCGACCGCCTTGCGGCGGACCAGGCGCGCGGCGAGGGCTTCGGCAACGGCCGCTGGGCACGCAATGTGCTGGACTCCGCAATTGCCCGGCACGCCTGGCGCCTGCGGGACGTTGAACGACCGACGCTGGACCAGCTACGCACGCTGGTCCCGGAAGACCTGGAGGATGTCGTGGACATCGGGACAGACAGCGGGGCCACCACGTGACCGCGCCGGCGACGACGAGCCCGGCCGCGCCCGGCACCGTGGGCGATCCCGCGGCCGGCAACGGCGCCCCGGCAGCCACGGCCGCCGGCCGGTTCTCGGCCGGCCTGGCGACCACGCCGGGCCGGCTGGCGCTGGCCACGACGGTTGCCGTCGTGGCGTGCCTGCTGCTGGGCGTGACCGGGTTCCTGGCGGGCAGCGGCCAGTCCTCGGCGCTGCACGACGCACAGCGCGACGCCGCGCAGCTCGTCGGCACGCAGGAGCTGCGCAACGACCTGGTGTCGGCCGACGCGACGGCGACCAACGCGTTCCTCGTGGGCGGGCTGGAGCCGACGGAGGCGCGCGCCCGCTACGAGGCGAACCTGACGGACGCGGCGCAGGCCGTCCCGTCGCTGGCGGCGACCGCGCGGGGCTCCGGCGAGGCCGCCGACCTCGCCACGATCTCCGACGCGGTGCAGCGGTACGCGGGCCTGGTCGAGTCGGCCCGGGCGAACAACCGGCAGGGTTTCCCCGTCGGCGCGGCCTACCTGGACCAGGCCTCGGTGGCGCTGCGCGAGGAGGTGCTGCCCACCCTCGACGAGGTGGCGGTCTCGACGTCCCAGCGGGTCGACAACGACATGGGCTCCGTCTCCCTGGCCCAGGTGCTGCTGCTGTTCGTGCTGCTCGGCCTGGTGGCGCTGGGCGCCGTCCAGCTCTGGCTGGCGCGGCGCACGCACCGCGTGCTGAACACGGGCCTGGCCGCCGCGAGCGTCGCCCTCCTGGTGGGCGGGCTGGTGGCGGCGGCCGCCGTCCTGGGCGGGAACGGCGTGGCCCGGTCCGTCGCGAGCGGACCGTACGCGGCCACGGTCGCGACGTCGCAGGCACTGTCGCTGGCCACGGACGCCAAGTCGATGGAGTCGTTCACGCTGATCAAGCGCGGCTCCGGCGCCGACTTCGAGGAGTCCTACCAGACGTCGCTCGCGAGCGCACAGGACCTCCTGGACGAGGCCGCGAACGCCGTCGACGGCGACACCGGCGGCAGCAGCCCGCAGGACCTGCTGGCGGCGTGGGACGCCAAGCACGCCGAGATCCGCAAGCTGGACGACGGCGGCGACTGGGACGCCGCCGTCGCGGCGGCGACGTCCACGGCCGACGACTCGGCGGGCGCGGCGTTCACCGCGTTCTCCGACCGGGCCCACGCCGAGGTCGAGACCACGAGCACCGCTGCGGTCGACCGGCTCGGCTCCGCCGCGACCACCGCCCAGATCGCCGCCTGGGTCGCCCTCGTGCTCGGCGTCGCCGGGGCCGTCGCCGCGACCGCCGGGATGAACGTCCGCCTGAAGGAGTACCGATGAGCATGCGCGCAGCCCGTAGATCGCTGGTCACCGCCCTCGCCGCGCTCGCCGTCGTCGGTATGACGGCGGCGTGCGCACCCCAGTCCTCGACCCAGCTCCTGACCGGCACGGCCGGCCTGAGCTCGTCCGCGCAGAGGTCCGCGCAGGACGCCGCACCCCAGGCGCAGGCCGGCAAGGCGGCGTCGGGCACCGCCGCCGCGGCCGAGGACTGCACCGACGGGCTCCCCGCCGTTGCCTCGGTGGACCCGGGCGGCAGCCCGCAGGTGACGTCCGGCCCGACGATGGCGGCCATCCGCGAGCGCGGCGCGCTCCGGGTGGGCGTCTCGGCGGACACGCTGCTCATGGGGTCGCGCAACCCGTTCACCGGCGCGATCGAGGGCTTCGACATCGACGTGGCCCACCAGGTCGCGGCCGCGATCTTCGGCGACCCGAACAGGATCCAGTACCGCGTGATCACGTCGGGCGACCGCGAGACCGTCCTGCAGGACCACGAGGTCGACATCGTGACGCGCGCCTTCACCATCAACTGCGACCGCTGGGCGAACATCGCGTTCTCCGCGGAGTACTACCACGCTGGCCAGAAGCTCCTGGTGCCGGCCACGTCGAAGGTCGCGGGCATCAAAGACCTCGCCGGGCAGCGCGTCTGCGCGCCCGAGGGCACCACCACCCTGGAGCGGCTCGAGCAGTGGGAGGGCGTCGAGGCGGTGCCCGCCGCCACGCACACGACGTGCCTGGTCCTGTTCCAGCAGGGCGCGGTGGACGCCATCACCGGCGACGACACGGTCCTGGCCGGCTTCGCCGCGCAGGACCCGTACGCGAAGGTCGTGGGCGACGCCGTGAGCGACGAGCCGTACGGCGTCGGCATCCCGGCGGACCAGCTGGACATGGTGCGGTTCGTCAACGGCGTGCTGGAGGACATGGTCGCCAGCGGGCAGTGGGAGCAGTCCTACGACCGGTGGCTGGGCGACGCGCTCGGCCCGGCGCCGACCGCCCCGCAGCCGGTCTACGGACGGGCGCCGTGAGCAGGACCGACCGCGCGCCGGCGCCGCCCGGTGCCCTGGGGGTGGCGGCCGAGCCGGACGCGCTCCTGGCCTACCTCTCGGACCTGCAGGCGTGGCTCGACGTGCGCCGCGCCGACCTGGACCGGCTCGACGCCGCGGCCCGCCAGTCCGGCGCGGACGGCGTCACCGCCGACGTCGTGCTCGCGCTGACCCTGTGGCAGGCGGCGCGCACGCGCGCCGACGAGCTGGTCACGGTGTGGGACTCGGGCCGGGCCGACGCCGTGGCGCGCGAGCGCATGTCGCAGCTCATCTGGGGCCGCCTCGGCGGCGACCCCGCCACGTCCCTGCTCTCCCTGGTCGACGCCGCGCGCCTGTGCGACGCCCAGGCCGACCAGCTCGCCGCCCGGCTGTCCTTCGACCCGCACGCCGCCGACGTCACCGCCCGCTTCCGGGCGGTCGCTGCGGGGATCGTCCGGGCCGAGGACGCGGCACGCGCCACCGCCGCCACGGAGGACGACGACGCCGTCGCCCGCCTGCGCGACCGGCTGGGCCGCCTCAAGTCCGACGCCGCCCGCGGCGCCGACGTCGCGGGCCCGCTCGGCGCGCTCGAGGACGACATCGCGCGCACGGAGCGGGACCTCATCGTGGCGGCGGCCCGGAACCGGTCGCTCGTCAAGGACCGGGAGCGCGCCGTCGCGCTGCGCACCACCCTGGCGGACCGGATGCCCGTGCTCGCCCGGGTCGCCGAACGCTGCCGCCGCGAGATCGCCGACCCGCCGCGGCTCGCGATCCCCGACGTGTCCCGGCTCGGCGACGTGCCGGACGACCGCGACCGGCTCGCGACGTACGTCCAGCGGCTGGGCGCCGTCGAGCGCGCGATGGAGCGCGTCGAGGACGCCTACACCGCACCCCTGCGTGAGCGCGCCGAGCTGCGCTACCGCGTCAAGAACCTGATGACGAAGGCCCAGGGCAACGGGCGGGCGGCGTCGTCCACCGTGAAGGCGGGCGAGGACGAGGCGCGCGAAGCGCTCGACTCCGCCCCCTGCGACCTGGCCCTGGCACGGCACTTCACCGAGCAGCTCGAGACGCTCGTGCGCGATCTCCCGGAGGGACACCGATGACGACACAGGCCTGCGCCGAGCCCGGCTGCACCGGCACCATCGAGGACGGCTACTGCAACGTGTGCGGGGCACCCGCCGGCGGCAACCCCGCCGGGGGCGCGCTCGCCGCGGTCGCGGCGTCCTGGGGCGCCGACGACCCGGCGACGCTGCGCGCGGCGGGCGTGATGCCCGAGATGGCGCAGCCCGCCACGGGGCGCACCAGCTCGTCGCGCCTCGCGTCCACGGCCCTGGGTTCGGCGCGCGTGGCGCCGGGCACCTACCAGACCCGGCGGGTCGGCACGGGCTCCACCCGTCTGCGCGGGCACCGCCTCGGCGCGGGCCTGACCACCGTGCCGCACACCCCGATCGCGGACCCGCTGCAGGCCGTCATGGCCACGCCCGAGCTGGCGGAGAGCAAGCGGTACTGTCCCACGTGCGGCCAGCCGGTGGGCCGCTCCCGCGAGGGCGTGCCCGGCCGCATCGCCGGGTTCTGCGGGCACTGCGGCGCGCGGTACGACTTCGCCCCCGCGCTCAAGGCCGGCGACCTCGTGGCCCGGCAGTACGAGGTGGTGGGCTGCCTCGCCCACGGCGGGCTGGGCTGGATCTACCTGGCGCGCGACCGCAACGTCAGCGGCCGCTGGGTGGTGCTCAAGGGCCTGCTCAACTCCGGCGACAAGGAGGCGTACGAGGCCGCGGTCGCGGAGCGCCAGTTCCTCGCCGAGGTGGAGCACCCGCTGATCGTCGAGATCTTCAACTTCGTGCTGCACGAGGGCCTGGGCTACACCGTCATGGAGTTCGTGGGCGGCAAGTCGCTCAAGGACGTGCTCAAGGAGCGGCGCGAGCAGGGCGCCGGGCAGGCCCGGCCGCTGCCCGTGGACCAGGCGATCGCGTACATCCTCGAGGTGCTGCCCGCGTTCAGCTACCTGCACGACCACGAGCTGCTGTACTGCGACTTCAAGCCGGACAACATCATCGCCCAGGGCGACGGCGTCAAGCTGATCGACATGGGCGGCGTGCGCCGCACGGACGACATGACGTCGGCCATCTACGGCACCATCGGCTACCAGGCGCCGGAGGTGGCCGAGATCGGGCCGTCCGTGGCGTCCGACATCTTCACGCTCGGGCGCACCCTGGCCTCGCTCGTGCTGGACTTCCGCGGCAACACGACGGTCTACCAGGCGTCGTTCCCGCCGGTCGCCGAGACGCCCGTCTTCCAGCGGTACGACTCGTTCTACCGCTGGCTCGCCAAGGCGTGCGCCCCCGCGCCCGCCGACCGGTTCGCCACGGTGGACGAGGCCCGCGTCCAGCTCCTGGGCGTGCTGCGCGAGGTCGTCGCCACGGACAAGGGCCCCGGGTACACGGCGACGACGTCGGCCGAGTCCCTCCTGTTCGGCGTGCCGCCGCTCGACGGCGCCGACGGCCCCCTGTCCTGGGACGATCTGCCGCACCTGAAGGTGGACTCCAGCGACCCGATGGCGTCCTGGCTGGCCGGCGTGAACATCGCCGACGCGAAAGCCCGCATCGCCGCGCTCGGCGGCGCGGCCGAGGCCACCGTCGAGGTGCGGCTCGCCCTGGCGCGGGCCGCGATCGAGGCGGGCGACATCGGCCGGCTGCACGCCACCGTCGCGCAGGTCCTGGAGCACGACCCGTGGGAGTGGCGCGCCGCCTGGATGGAGGGCCTCGGGCATCTCGCGACGGGCAACGCGGCCGCCGCCCGCGCGTCGTTCAACGCCGTCTACGGGCAGGTGCCGGGCGAGCCGGCGCCGAAGCTCGCGCTGGCCACGGTCTGCGAGGTCTCCGGCGAGCCGGGCGTGGCCGAGCAGCTGTACAGCACCATCGCGCGGGCCGACGCCAACTACACCGGCGCCGCCGCGTTCGGCCTGGCCCGGGTCCGGTCCGCGGGCGGCGAGCTCGACGGCGCCCTCGGCGCCCTCGACCTTGTCGGCCCCACCCGGGGTTCCTTCCCCGACGCCCGCCTGCGGCGGGCCCGGCTGCTCGTCGCGGCACGCCGCAACCTGGTCGACCTGTCCGACGCCGTCGCCGGGCTCGACGGCGCCCATGTCCCCGACCGGCCCAAGGCCGAGGTCACGGTCGACGCCCTCGCCGGCGCGCTCGGGCTGGTCACGCGCGGCGGGCCCGATCCGAGCGTGCGGGTGGCCGGTGCCGAGGCCACGGAGCCCGACCTGCGGGACCGGCTCGAGCTCGCCCTGCGCACCCTCGCCCACCTCACCGACGACCGCTCGGAGCGCGTGGCGCTCGTCGACCGGGCAAACTCCGTACGGCGGTGGACGATGCGCTGAGCGGTCCGCCGGACCGAACCGGTGCACACGAACCGCCGACGGTGACCCCCTGCCGGTGATCCGCTGAAAGACAGTCGTGGGGTGCGAGCCCTGACGAACGCAAGGAGACCGACCCAGACATGAGTGCCGAAGACAGTACCCTCGTCCGCTGCGCGAACTGCGGGGAGAACGCGGCCCCGCGCGCCAGGTTCTGCGAGAACTGCGGCACGCCGCTGGACGTCACCGATCCGGGACCGGCCGAGGTGACCCTCGACTCCGCCCCGACGGTGGTGGACCTCGACCCCGCGACGGGCGACTCCTCCGCGCGGCGGTCCTGCGCCGCCTGCGGCGGCACTATCGCGCCGGACGGGTACTGCGCCGACTGCGGCACGCCCGGCCAGTCCGAGCGCGACCACTTCGAGGAGCGCCCGGCCGGCTGGGTCGCCGGCGTCTGCGACCGCGGCGTGCGCCACGCCCGCAACGAGGACGCGATGGCCCTCGCGGCCGGGAGCAGGTTCGCGGCGCTCGTGGTGTGCGACGGCGTCTCCAGCGCCCCCGACTCCGATGTCGCCTCGCTCGCCGCGAGCCGCGCCGCGCGGGACGTGCTCGTGGCCTACGGGCCGCAGGGGTCGAGCTCGGTGGAGGGCGCGACCAGCCGGCGCATCGCCGGCTGGACGGACGCCATGGTCGCCGCGTCGCGCGCCGCGGGCCAGGCCGTACGGGGCGCCGCGGAGCAGCTCGCTGCGACGAAGGGGACGGACGTGGCGGACAACCCGCCGTCGTGCACCTTCGTGGCCGCCGTCGTGGACGACGACCTGATTGTCGCCGGCTGGCTTGGCGACTCCCGCGTGTACTGGCTGCCCGACTCCGGCCGCCCGGAACAGCTCAGCGTCGACGACTCGTGGGCGCAGGAGATGATCGCGGCCGGCGCGCCGCGCGCCCAGGCCGAGACGTCGCCCCAGGCGCACGCCATCACGCGCTGGCTCGGCCCGGACGCCCCGGACACCGACGCGCGCTGCGCGGCGACCGTCCCGTCCGAGCCCGGCTGGCTGCTGGTCTGCTCCGACGGGCTGTGGAACTACTGCTCCGACGCCCAGGACATGAGCGACCTCGTGCGCCGGTTCGCCACCTCCGGCGACCCGCACACCACGGCTGCGGCGCTCGTGCGCTGGGCCAACGCACAGGGCGGGCGGGACAACATCACCGCCGCGCTCGCCCGCGTCTCCCCCACTGTCACCGAGCAGCGATAGCCTGCCGTTACCGAGAGGAGCCACCGTGGCCGAGTTCTCCGCCGAGGTCTTCCAGAACGAGTTCCTGTCCGACGGCGCCACCGACGTGCACGCCGTCGTGTCCGTGACCTGCACGGGCGCGGGCGCCACCGGCGGCGCGGCCGGCGTCAGCCCCGGTAGCGGGGGCGGCGTCGCCGAGATCGTCGCCGTCGACACCTCCGGCTCCATGCAGGGCCGCAACATGGAGGCGGCGAAGCACGCCGCCGCGGTGGCCGTGGACCAGATCCCGGACGGCACGCTGTTCGCCATCATCGGCGGCTCGCACGTGGCCACCCGGATCTTCCCGTACCCCAACGCGCGGGTCCCGATGGTGGCGATGGAGCCGGGCGCCCGCAACGAGGCCAAGCGCGCCATCGCGACGATGGCCGCGAGCGGCGGCACCGCCATCTCGACGTGGCTGCGCCTCGCCGACGACCTCTTCGCGACGGTCCCGGCAGCGCAGAAGCACCTGATCCTGCTGACCGACGGCAAGAACGAGTCCGAGCCGACGATGCACCTCGACCGGATGATCGCGGACGTCACCGGCCACTTCCAGTGCGACGCCCGCGGCGTCGGCGACCGCTGGGTCGTCGAGGAGCTGCGCAAGATCTCGACGGCGCTGCTCGGCACCGTCGACCTGATCGCGCGGCCGGAGGACATCGCCGAGGACTTCTCCGCCCTGGTGCGCAAGTCCATGGCCCGCGGCGTCGCCGCCGTGGACCTGCGGGTGTGGGCGCCGCAGGGGTCGGAGGTCCTGTTCGTCAAGCAGGTGGCCCCCGAGGTCGACGACCTCACCGGGCGCCGCACCGAGGTGAACCCCCTGACCAGCGGGTTCCCCACGGGCGCATGGGCCGACGAGACCCGGGACTATCACGTGGCGGTCCGCGTGCCGGCCAAGCCGGTGGGCTCGGAGCAGCTCGCGGCGCGCGTGCAGGTCGCGGTGGACGGCGAGGTGGTGGCGTCGGGCCTGGTCAAGGCCAAGTGGTCGGACGACTCCACGCTCACCGCCCGGATCAGCCCCGAGGTGGCGCACTACACGGGCCAGGCGGAGCTCGCCTCGGCCATCCAGGAGGGCCTGGCCGCGAAGGCCGCCGGCGACGAGGCGACGGCGACCGTGAAGCTCGGCCGCGCCGTCCAGCTCGCCGCCGAGACCGGCAACGAGGAGGCCACCTCGCGTCTGCGCAAGATCGTGGAGGTGGAGAACGAGGAGGAGGGCACCGTGCGCCTCAAGCGGAACACCGCCAAGCTGGACGAGATGGCACTCGACACCGCATCCACCAAGACGACCCGGGTCCGGCGCGCATGAGCGTCGTCTGCCCGGAGGGACACACCAGCCAGGCCACGGACTACTGCGACGTGTGCGGCACGCCGATCCCTGCGGGCGCGGCGTCGGGCCCGGGCGCGGAGCAGAGCCAGTCGGCGGCCTCCCCTGGTCAGCCGGGAACCGGGACTGGTCAGCCGGGGGGCGAGCCTGCCGAGACCGGCCCCGTGACCTGCCCGAACTGCGGCGACCTGTCCCCCGCCGGCTCCCTGTTCTGCGAGAACTGCGGGTACGACTTCACCACCGGCGTGCTGGCCCCGCCGCCCCCGCCGACGTCCGGCCTGGACCTGGGCGACCTAGGGGCGACGCAGCCGCCGAGCCGCCCGGCGCCGGGCCCCGCTGCGTCGGCTCAGGCACCGACGGCACCGACGGCAGCGCCGGGCGCGCCGGCGACCGGCGCGCCCGCGCCGTCGTCCACCGGCGCGCCCGCGCCGTCCGCGGGCGGCGGGCTCAGCGCGCCGCCCGTCCCGGGCGACGACGCCTGGGTCGCGGAGATCTGGGTCGACCCCGACTGGTACGCGCACGAGCGGCCCGAGGACCCGATGCCCTCCGCGGGCCTGCCCGGCCTGGTCACGCTGCGGCAGCGCAGCCTCCTGGTGGGGCGGCCTTCCCATTCCCGCGGTATCCGGCCCGACGTCGACTGCGGCAGCGACCCGGGCGTGTCCCGGCGGCACTGCCAGCTGACCACGGACGGGCAGCGCTGGTGGGTGGAGGACCTCGGCTCGTCGAACGGGACCTTCGTCGCGCCCGCGGGCGAGCCCCTGCCCGACAACCCGCTGACGCAGGGCGTGCGCAAGGAGATCGAGGAGGGCGACCGGATCTTCATCGGCGCCTGGACGCGCCTGGTCATCCGCAAGGCCCTCCCGGGCGAGGCCTAGCCAGACGTGTCAGACGCCCAGGTCACCCGAGTGACCTCAGCGTCTGACACGTCCGACGTGGTCGCGTCGCGCAGGCGCAACGCGGCCAGCCCTGCCCCGATCACGACGACGGCGTTGGCCAGCACCAGCACCCGGTAGTCCACGAACGCGAGCAGTCCCGCACCGATCGCCGTCACCATGGTGCCCGGCAGGTTGTTGACGAGGTGGCCGGCGGCCGCGACCCTCCCCTGGAGCCGGTCCGGCGTGCGCACCTGGCGCTCGGTGGTCCACGCGATGACCGCGGCCGTCACGCCGAACCCGAGCAGGGCCTGGCTCGCCACCACTGGGATCATCCAGCCGAACATGAGCGGCACCAGGGCAAGACCCCCGGCGATGATGCCCAGCGCGTAGACCCGCGGTCGTCCGAATCGCAGCATGAGCCGAGGCGTGACCGCCCCGGCGACGAACCCGGCCACCCCCTGCAGCACCGTGAGCGGCCCGAGCCAGGCCGCGGGCAGCCCCAGACCGTCGAGCACCGCGAACACGACGGCGTTCACGAGGCCCACCGACGCGAACACGATCACCGCGTTCCACGTCATGCCGCCCAGGACCGCCGTGCCGAACAGGTGCCGGAACCCGGCAGTCGTCGCCGCCAGGTACGACTCGCGCGTCTCCTCCTCGAACCGTGACTCGCGGACCCGGACCAGGCAGAACACCACCGCCGCGCCGACGAACCCGGCGATCGCCACCGTGACCAGCGGCACCACGCCCACCAGCGCGTAGACCGCCGCGCCGAGCATCGGGAGGGCCACGCGCAGCACCTGGTCGATCATCGAGAGCCGGCCGTTGGCGTGCCCCAGGGCCTCGTCGGGCACGAGGTCCTTGAGGATGCCCGACTGACAGGCCCCCGTCACGTACGCGACCGCCGAGTACACCAGCGTCGACGCGAAGATGATCCAGACCTGGTCGGGCCGGGTCACCCAGAACAGCGGCACCAGCCCGAGCGCGCCCGCGACGTACGCGATCACCAGCATCCACCGCCGGGACACCCGGTCCGCGAGGTGCCCCAGGAACGGGGAGGCGAGCGCGGGCAGGCCCAGCAGCGCGAAGGTCATGCCACCCAGGGCGTTGCTGCCCGTCAGGTCTGCCACCCAGACGGCCATGAGCAGCGTCAGGAGCGAGTCCGCCACGTTCGCGAGCGTCCAGCCCACCACGAGCGTGCGGAAGACCGGCGTCCGCAGGTACCGGGCCGGGTCGTCGGGCAGCAGCGGCCCGGGCTGCCCGACGCCGGTCGGGTCACCCGGCGCTGCCGCGTCGCCCGAGACGGGGCGTGCGGGGGCGGTCACGCCTGTTCCTCGGCAGAGTCGGAGACCTCGGACTCATCGGCGGGGTCGGGGATCTCGGACCAGACCGCGCCGAAGAGGTGCGCCCGTCGCGCACCCGGCGGGCGCTTGCTCGGGTCCTCCATGCGGCCCCGGAACGGCTTCGTCAGCTCCTCCATCCGGCGAGAGAGGTCGTCGAGCTCGTCGCGCGTGACCCAGTACTCCTGGTGGGTCTGGGTGGTGGCGTACACCCAGTCGGGGTCGTCGCCTTGGGCATCCGCGAGCCAGCGCTGGAGCCGGCCGAACTGCTCGGCGATGAACATGCTGCCGAACGCCGTCGCGGCAGGCCAGGACTCCGGGTCGGCGAGGTCGGGGCGGACGCTGAACCCGCGGCCGACGGCCCGCCAGGGCCGCTCCTTGCCGTGTGCCTCGGCCCGCTCGACGTGGCCGTACTTCTCGAGCTGGCGCAGGTGGAACGAGCAGCTCGCGACCGACTCCCCGGTGCGCTCGGCGCATTGCGTGGCGGTGAGCTCGACGCCCGCCCGGAACAGGTCGAGCAGCCGCAGGCGCAGCGGATGGGTCATGGCCTTGATCGCATCGGTCTGCGAGATGACGACGCCGTCGGGCGGCGTCGGCCGCGTGAATCCCGGGGTCTCGGGCTGCTTCTGCTCAGGCATGCGGCGAGCGTATGACGCTAAAGGAACCTTGCGCAAGGAAACTTTAGCAAACCTGGTCGACGTGTCAGACGCCCAGGTCACCGGGGTGATCTGGGTGTCTGACATGTCTGCAGATAAAGGCGTGCGCAACAGCGGGGTTACCTGGGAGGCTCAAGGCACACCGCGGTGACGTCCGTCCGGTCCCATACCGGGCGGTGGACAGGGTCCGGCCAGACCCACGTCGGGAGACCGGCACATCCAGCGTCACGAAAGGCACTCACGTGCATACCGAGTACGACCTGGCGCTCACCCTTCACCGGGACCGCCTCCGCGACGCCGAGCAGCATCGGCGTTGGAACGCGCTCCGCACGGAGCAGAAGCGACGCAAGGCCGAGGCCCGCGCCGCACACCGGAACGACAGCCGCGCACGGGTACCCGCCCTGCGCGTGCGTTCGGCATGACCCTCTCGCGCCCGCCGGGACACACCCGGCGCCCGGCGCACCTCACCACCACCGAAGCGGAGCCCGTGCGTGTCACTCGCTCCGCTTCGGTGTCGTGCGCCCCGTCGACGCGACGCCCGCCCGGAACACCCTCTGCGCGCCCACTGAGCTGCCGCTGACCTGCGGAAAGGTGCCGCAGATCACCGCTGTCCGCCTTGCGTGGGATTTCCGGAATCGGGGATGATGTAACACGACGGAAACACGGGACACCGAGCCGCGACCCGGCCTGTGCACCCCGGCACCGCCACCCTCTCCCCACCCCTGGAAGGACCACGCACATGCATGCCCAGACCGCGTACTACATCGGCCGCGCACAGGTCGCCGAGATCGCCCGCCGCGCGGAGATCACCGGCGCCCAGGAGCGCGCCCTGCGCGAGCGCCCGGAGCGCCGCACCGCCAAGCGCGCCAAGCGGCTCCGCCTGATCTGACCGCCTGCTGACCCGGCCCGCCGGTCCGCGCAGCCCGGCAGCCGCCACCCGGCACACGCGGCCCGACCTCCGACGTCGGACACTCTGGCCCTTCCCCGAGCGACCCCGGTCGCCCACGGAAGGGCCTTTCTGTGTGCTGCCCGAGCTGACTCCCGTTCAGCAGGCTCCAGGAGGCCATCGAACCGCCCGTTGCGGTAGCCCTGGGCCTGTTGAACGGACCTCAGGAGTGACCGGCGCACCGCACCCCGCGTCACCCCGCACCCCCGGACCGAATAGGCTGAGCCGCGTGAGCCTTCCCAACCCCAACGAGCGCATCGTCTGGATCGACTGCGAGATGACGGGCCTGGACCTGCGCGCCGACGCGCTCGTCGAGGTCGCGGCCATCGTCACGGACTCCGAACTCAACGTCCTGGGCACCGGTGTCGATGTCCTCGTCAAGCCTCCCGCCGAGGCGCTGGAGCAGATGAACGACTTCGTGCGCACCATGCACACCACGTCCGGCCTGCTCGACGAGCTCGACGACGGCCTGACCCTCGAGGAGGCGCAGGCCCAGATCCTGGCCTACGTCCGCGAGTGGGTGCCCGAGCCGCGCAAGGCGCCGCTGGCCGGCAACTCCGTCGGCACGGACAAGACGTTCCTCGACCTGCACATGCCCGAGCTGGTGGCGCACCTGCACTACCGGATCGTCGACGTCTCGTCGATCAAGGAGCTCGCGCGGCGCTGGTACCCGCGCGTCTACTTCGCGTCGCCCAAGAAGGGCGGCGGGCACCGCGCGCTGGCCGACATCCTCGAGTCGATCGACGAGCTGCGCTACTACCGCGAGGTCCTGTTCCCCGCCCAGCCCGGCCCCGACACGGCGACCGCACGGGCCGCGGCGCAGCAGGTGGCAGAGACGTCCGTCACGAAGCAGCTCGCCCCGTAGATTTGAGTTCGGTCCGCGGCCACCGACCATGTATGCTTTTCGACGGCCGCCGGTCCACGATCGGCGAACATGGTGGGCGTAGCTCAGCTGGTAGAGCATCGCGTTGTGGTCGCGAGGGCCGCGGGTTCAAGTCCCGTCGCTCACCCCATACGCAAGGGCCCCTCGCACAGGCGAGGGGCCCTTTTGCGTACGACCAAGGGAGGTCCTGACGTGGCCAGCAAGTTCACCGAGCTCGCGATCGACTGCGCCGATCCCCAGGCCCTCGCCCAGTTCTGGTGCTCGGTCCTGGGCTACGAGGTGCGGGAGGAGGAAGACGGGCTGGTCTCGATCGGCTCCCCCGCGGTGCCCGAGGGCAAGGCCCGGATCGGCCCCGTTCCGCCGACGCTGACGTTCGCGCGGGTGCCCGAGGGCAAGACCGTCAAGAACCGGGTCCACCTCGACGTCAACCCGACCGACCGGGACCAGGACGAGGAGGTCCGCCGCCTGCTCGACCTGGGCGCGCGGCACGCCGACGTCGGCCAGACCGGCGAGGAGAGCTGGGTAGTGCTCGCGGACCCCGAGGGCAACGAGTTCTGTGTCCTGGCGGGCCGCCGGCCCTGAATGGACTTGCGGGCCGCCGGCCCTGAATGGACTGGCGGGCCGCAAGCCGTGATCAGCCCAGCAGCTTCACGACGGCGTCGGCGAGCTTGCCCTCGACGCCCGTGCCGTACTTCATCCACAGCGACGGCTCGGTGAGCTCCAGCTCGATCACCATCGGGATGCCGTCGTCGCCCGAGACGAGGTCGACGCGCGCGTAGGTGAGGTCCGCGCCGGTCGCGCTCCGCGCCACCGCGAGCGCCCGCTCCGCCACGTCGATCTGGGCGGGGGTGGCCTCGAACGCCTCCTTCTCCTCCTCGGCGTACAGCTCGCCGGTGTCCTCGGCGGGACCGGTGAGCAGCGCGTTCTTCCGCACAGCATGGGTGAGCTCGCCGTCGATGAAGACGAGGCACGTCTCGCCGGCGGTGTCGACCGAGGTGACGTAGGGCTGGATCATGACCCAGCGGCCGTCGTCGAGCAGGCGGGTGGCGTGCGCGATGGCCTTGCCGCGCGACTCCGCGGACACCGGCTGGTAGCGGCCCGTGCTCTGCGCTCCGGCGCTGACGACGGGCTTGACCACGAAGTCGCCGAAGGCGGGCATGCGGGTGTGCACGGCGCGCTTGGACAGGTGCCGGGCGGGGTCGAGCCAGATCGTGGGGATCACGGGGATCCCGGCGGCCTCGAGCTCACGCAGGTAGCGCTTGTCGGTGTTCCACTCGATGACGTCGGCGGAGTTGGCCACCTTGGGCAGGGAGCGCGCCCACGCGAGGAACTCGTCGTGACGCGGCGAGTAGTCCCAGGTGGAGCGGACCAGGACGAGGTCGTAGGCGGACCAGTCCACTGCGGGGTCGTCCCACACGGCAGGTTCTGCCGTCACGCCACGCTGCGCCAGGGCGGCGATCAGCGGCACGTCGTCCGTGTCGAGGTCGGGCAGCTGGGAGCAGGTCGCGAGGGCTACGCGGGCGTTGGTCACGCACCGAGACTATCGGGACCCGTTCCGCGAGGTCCCGGCCTGGGCGCCCGGCGAAACGCGGCGTCCGTCACAGTCAGACCGCCGGCTCGCGGCCGGGCACGCCATCCGTCGCGTCCTCCACGCCGTGGACGTCCTCCACGTCCTGGGCCTCCTCCACGTCCGGGGCGGACTCGACACCCGGGTCGTCGGCCGCCGCATCCGCGGCCCGGCGCAGCGCGCCGAGGATCCCGTCGGCGGTGAGCGAGCCGACGACGTCGCCCGACTCCCCCACGACCGGCACCCGGCCCATCGCCGAGCCCGGCAGCGCCGCCACCGCCTCGAACGCGTCCGTGAGGCGCGCGCCCAGCCGTACGGGCGCCGGCGCGGGCTCGACTATCCGCTCCGCACCCTCCAGGTCGGCGGTCTGCAGGCTCGCGAGCGCGAGCATGCGGGAGGCCGCGCCCTCGCCGGTGAAGTCCCGCACGCGTTCCGACGCCGGGTGGGCCAGGACCGCGAGCGGGCTCGCCACCTGCTCGAGCACCCCACCGCGGGACAGGACGGCGATCCGGTCGCCGAGGCGCGCCGCCTCGTCGATGTCGTGCGTCACGAGGATCACGGTGGTCCCGGTCTCGTGCTGGATGCGCTGGAACTCCGCCTGCAGGTGCCGCCGGAACTCCGGGTCGACGGCGCCGAACGGCTCGTCCATCAGCAGCACCGGCGGGTCGGTGGCGAGCGCGCGGGCCACGCCGATGCGCTGGCGCTCGCCGCCGGACAGCTCGTGGGGGTATCGCTTGGCGTAGGTGGCGGCGGGCAGGCCCACCAGGTCCAGCAGCTCCGATACCCGCGCCCGCGTGCGCCTGCGGTCCCAGCCGAGCAGGCCGGGCACCGTCGCGATGTTCGCCTCGACGGTGCGGTGCGGGAACAGCCCGACGTTCTGGATCACGTAGCCGATCCGGCGGCGCAGGGCCACGGGATCGGTGGTCGTGACGTCCTCGCCGTCGAGCAGTATGCGGCCCGACGTCAGCTCCACCAGGCGGTTCACCATGCGTAGCGTGGTGGACTTTCCGCAGCCCGACGGGCCGACGAGCGCGAGCACCTCGTGCTCGCGCACGGCGAGGCTCAGTCCTTCGACGGCGACGGTGCCGTCCGCGTACGCCTTACGGACGTTGTCCAGCTCGATCACGGTGCGGGCAGCCATGTCGTCGAACCTACCGGGTCACCCACGGTACGGTCTAAGGCATGCCCGGCAACCCCTGGTTCTCCTGGTCCTACGTGGTCGACAACGCCCCTGTGCTGTGGGAACGCACGGTCGAGCACGCCGGCGTGACGATCGAGGCCGTCGCGATCTCCGCGGCCATCGCCATCCCGCTGGGGGCGCTCGTCTCCCGGTACCGGTGGCTGTCCGGGCCGGTGCTCGGCACAGCGGCCGTCCTGTACACGGTGCCGTCGCTGGCCCTGTTCGCGATCCTGACGCCGGCGCTCGGGATCGGCCGCGTGCCCGTCCTCGTGGGCCTGGTCGTCTACGCGCTGCTCATCATCCTGCGCAACACGGTGGCCGGGCTCGCCACCGTAGACCCCGCCGTCCTCGACGCCGGCCGCGGCCTGGGCTACGGGTCGGGCCGGCTGCTCGTCCAGGTGGCCATGCCGAGCGCGCTGCCGAGCATCATCGCCGGGCTGCGGCTGGCCACGGTGTCCAGCGTCGCGCTGGTGACCGTCGGCGTCGTGGTCGGATACGGCGGGCTCGGGCAGATCATGTTCCAGGGCTTCCGCAACAACTCCTACCGGGCCGAGATCATGGCCGCCACCCTGGCGACGATCCTGCTCGCCCTCGTGCTGGACCTCGCCCTCTGGGCGGCCGGCAGAGCCCTGACCCCCTGGCTGCGCAGGAGGACCGCATGACCGCCCCTACCGGCGTCATCGAAGAAGCCCTCGTGTGGCTCAACGACCCGCTGACCTGGACCGAGCCCGGCGGCATCCTCGAGCTGGCCGGCGAGCACCTGCTCATGACCGCCATCGCCGTCGGCGCGGCCGCCGCGGTCGCGATCCCGGTCGGCGCCTGGCTGGGGCACAGCAGGCGGGGAGCCGGCCTCGTCGTCTGGCTCACCAACGCCTCCCGGGCGCTGCCCACGCTCGGCATCATCCTGCTGCTCGCCGCGACCGGGCTGTTCGGCAACACGGCCACCGTGATCGCCGCGGCGTTCTTCGCCGTGCCGGTGCTCCTGGTGAACACGTACGAGGGCGTGCGGGGCGCCGACCCCGACGCCCGCGACGCGGCCCGCGGCATGGGCATGAGCGGCGGCCGCATCCTCACGCAGGTCGAGCTGCCGCTCGCCACCACCCTCGTCTCCGCGGGGGTGCGGACCACCATCGTGCAGGTCGTGGCCACCATCCCGCTCGCGGCGCTCGCCGGCGGCGGCGGCCTGGGCCAGATCATCGCCTTCGGCATGGGCACGCAACGGTACGGCGAGGTGCTCGCGGGCGGGGTCATCGTCGCGGTGCTCTGCCTCGCGATCGACGGCGTGCTCGCCGTCGGGCAGCACCTGGCCACCCCGGCGCCGCTGCGCCGAATGTAACGAGATTCTCACGAGCGGGTTTACCCCTTGCCATCGTCGGCTCGGCGGGGTCGAATGGGACAGATCGAAGCCGTAGAACAGTTGTACGTCACCCAGGTTCGGAGTCATTCGATGAAGTTCCCCCGTACGCACGTGTCCCTGCCCCGGGCGCTCGGCGCGGCGGCCGCCGTCGCCAGCCTCGCCTTCCTCACCGCCTGTGGCGCGCCGGGCTCCGCCGGAGGGAATGGTGGCAGCACCTCGACGGGTGGCAGCAGCGTCGCCGCCTGCGAGGCCGTCCCGGGCGACGAGCTGGTGGTGCTCGAGGACGACAAGCAGCTGCAGACCGTCGACAACATCATCCCTGCGGTCAACGCCGCCGCGATCGAGGGCGACGACACGCTGATCCCCCTCCTCGACACCGTGTCCGCGGCGCTGGACACCGACACGCTCATCGGCCTGAACAAGGCGGTGGACGTCGACCGCCGCACCTCCAAGGAGGTCGCGGAGGAGTTCGTGGCCGACGCCGGGCTCGACAGCCCCGAGCAGAGCGGCAGCGGCGAGATCGTCATCGGCGCCGCCGACTTCGCCGAGAGCGCCACGCTCGGCACCATCTACGCGACCGTGCTGAACGCGGCCGGGTACGACGCCTCGGTCACGACCATCGGCAACCGCGAGACCTACCTGCCCGCGCTGGAGGACGGCAAGCAGGTCCAGGTGATCCCCGAGTACGTGGGCACGCTCACCGAGTTCATCAACAAGGACGTCAACGGGGCCGACGCCGAGCCGGTGGCCAGCAGCGACCTCGACGCCACCGTGGAGGGGCTGAAGCCCCTGGGCGAGGAGGTCGGACTCGTGTTCGGCGAGCCCTCCCCCGCGCAGGACCAGAACGCGTTCGCCGTGACCAAGGCCTTCGCCGACGAGCACAGCCTCACCTCGCTCAGCGAGCTCGCCGAAGCCTGCGGCGGCCTGGTGCTCGGCGGCCCGCCGGAGTGCACGGAGCGCCCGTTCTGCCAGCCGGGCCTCGAGGAGACCTACGGCCTGGAGTTCGCGGAGTTCCGCTCGCTCGACGCCGGCGGCCCGCTGACCAAGTCGGCACTCCAGCAGGGCGAGGTCACCCTCGGCCTGGTCTTCAGCTCGGACGGCTCCCTCACCCCCACCGAGTGACCAACCGTTGAGTGCTGGCTATTTGTGCTGAAACGAGGATCAGCAGCGCAAATACCCAGCACTCAACGGCTCGGTACTACAGGCCGTAGGACTCCAGGAAGCGGAGCCAGACCTCGCTGACCGTGGGGTAGGCGGGCACCGCGTGCCACAGACGGTCCAGCGGCACCTCGCCGACGACGGCGATCGTCGCCGCGTGCAGCATCTCCCCGGCGTCGGGCCCGACGAAGGTGGCGCCCACGAGGACCCGCCGTTGCGTGTCGACGAGCACCTGGGCGCGGCCCGAGTAGCCCGGCCCCGCCACGGTCGCGCCGGACATCCAGGACAGGTCGTACGACACGGCCTCCACGGGGATACCTGCCGAGCGCGCCTCGTGCTCCGTCGGCCCCACCCAGCTGACCTGCGGATGCGTGAACACCACCTGGACGCGCGCCGCGTGGTCGGCGGTCGCGGCATACCGCGACCATTTCCTTCCCTCCTGCCCGACGGCGGGAGCGGCCTCGCCCGTGGTCGGTGCCCGGTCCCCGGCCTCCGTGCCGTAGCGGGCGGCCACCACGTCGCCGACGATACGGCCCTCGTACTTGCCCTGGTGCGTGGTCGATGCGCGGCCGGTCACGTCGCCGCACGCGTACAGCCAGCTGCCGGGAGCAGCCGTGACCTCCAGCGACTCGTTGACGACGAGCGCTCCCGCGCGGCCCAGCGACCCCTGGTCCAGGCCGATGCTCTCCAGGCCCACGTCCCCGGTGCGTGGCACGCGCCCCGTGGCCACGAGGATCTCGGCGGCGGTGACCCGCCCGCCGTCGGACAGTGTGACGGTCACGGGGCCTGCGGCCCCGCTCTCGGCGCCGGCACCGGGCCGCTCGACCGAGCGGACGTCGACGCCCGTCCGGACGTCCACGCCGCGCTTCCCCAGCGCGTCCGCGACCATCTCCCCCGCGAACGGCTCGGCGCCGGACAGCAGGCCGTGCCGGGCCAGCAGCGTGACCTGGGCGCCGAGGTCGGCATAGGCGTTCGCCATCTCGACGCCGACGACTCCGCCCCCGACGACCACGAGGGACTCGGGGATCGCATCGGCCGACGTCGCCTCGCGGCTCGACCAGGGCGAGGCCTCTGCCAGCCCCGGGACGTCGGGCAGCACGGGCACGCTGCCGGTCGCGATGATCACGGCGTGCCGGGCCCTCAGGAGGCGGGTCTGCTGATCCCCCGACTCGGCCTCCGCCAGGCCCGCTCCGGAATCGGTTTCGCTGTCGGCACCGCCGTCGGCCGGGCCCTCCTGCGGCACCGTCACCTCGACGAGCCGCTCGCCGGCCAGGCGGCCATGCCCGCGCACGAGCGTGAGGCCGGCACTCTCGACCCAGGAGGCCTGCCCGGCGTCGTCCCAGTCCTTGGTGACCTCGTCGCGCCGGGCCAGGACCGCAGCGACGTCGGGCGCGCCCGGGTCGCTCAGGCCCGGCGTGTCCTGCACGGTCGCGCGGACGGCGCCCGCGCGCAGCAGCGTCTTCGACGGCATGCACGCCCAGTAGGAGCATTCACCGCCCACCAGCTCGGACTCGACCAGGGCGACGGAAAGGCCGGTGCGCGACGCGCGGTCTGCCGCGTTCTCGCCCACCGGCCCGCCACCGACGACGATGACGTCGAACAGTTCCTCAGAAGCAGCCATGTCGTCATCACATCACGATGATGACCGTCACCAGCGCCATCTCGACGGAGTGTGGCATTTATGCCACACTGTGATCGACGCCCTGCCGAGAGGAACCATGGCCATGGCCCGCACCGGAGCCTTCTGGGATCGCCACGAAGCACGCATGACCGACCCCGAGCAAGCCCGCGCGTTCGCAGCCGAGCTCGCCCGCATCCGCACCGTCGACACCGTCGTCAACGCGCTGGACGAGCAACGGACCGCCGTTGGCCTCTCGAAGGCCGCCCTGGCCCGCGCCATCGGTTCGGATGCGTCTGTGGTTCGCCGTCTCCTGACTGCCACGACCAGCAACCCGACATTGACCACCGTTGCAGAGGTAGCCGCCGCCCTCGGACTCAAGGTCGAGCTCGTACCGATGAACGAGACCGAAAAAGTGGAGATGACCCACCCCATGCTGGGCACCAGCGCCACCGCGACAAGCGGCGCCGCATAACGACCCGCCGCTACGCGGAGGCGCTTCCGCGACGGCCACCACGACGGCGCTGATGCGGTTCTGGACGGAGGGAGGGCAGCCGTCCAGGAACACCTCAACCGGACGGCTGCCGTCGGCCGCTACGTAGAGCACGACGTCGTACGGGTCGGCATGCTCATCGGACACTTTCCTGTTGCTCATGGACGTCTAGAGAACCATGGCCAAGTAGCATCCGCTCGGGCTGGCTCACCCGTCTGCACATCATCTGTCGGAAGGTTCCGGACGGCGGCGGGCGCCACCGCTCAGGCCAGGCCGGCCTTCCGGAGCGCGTCCGCCATCGCGGTGTCCGCGGGCGGGCGACCGCGACCCTGTCCCCCGCCCTGCCCACCTCGGCCCTGACCGCCCTGGCCGCGCCCACGGCCCCCGCCGTCGCCGCCCTGGCGTCCACCACGCCGCCCGCCCGAGCCGTCGCCGCCGCCCTGCCCGCCCGAGCCCTGCCCGCTGGCTCCCGGCCCACCAGAGCGCGAGCCGCCGGAGGTCCGCCCACCGGGGGCGGCACCGACCTCGTCGTCCAGGCGCAGCGTCAGCGAGACGCGCTTGCGCTGCAGGTCCACGTCCATGACCTTCACCTTGACGATGTCGCCCGACTTCACCACCTCGCGCGGGTCGCTGACGAAGTTCTTCGACATCGCCGAGACGTGCACGAGCCCGTCCTGGTGCACACCGATGTCGATGAAGGCGCCGAACGCCGCGACATTGGTGACCTGCCCCTCCAGCACCATGCCGGGCACCAGGTCGCCGAGCGTCTCGACGCCGTCCGCGAAGGACGCCGTCGTGAACGCCGGGCGCGGGTCGCGGCCGGGCTTCTCCAGCTCGGCGAAGATGTCGGTCACCGTCGGCAGACCGAACGTGTCGTCCACGAACTCGGTGGGCCGCAGCGTGCGCAGCGCGCCGCCGTTGCCGATGAGCGCCTGCACGTCGGCGCCCGACGCCGTCACGATCCGCCGCGCCAGCGGGTACGCCTCGGGGTGCACCGAGGAGGCGTCCAGGGGCTCGGCGCCACCCGAGACCTTGAGGAAGCCCGCGCACTGCTCGAACGCCTTGGGTCCCAACCGCGGCACACCCTTGAGCGCGGCACGCGACGAGTACGGGCCATTGGCGTCGCGGAAGGACACGATGTTCTCGGCCAGCGTCGACGTGATGCCCGAGACCCGCGACAGCAGCGGCACGGAGGCGGTGTTCAGGTCCACGCCGACGCCGTTCACGCAGTCCTCCACGACGGCGTCCAGCGAGCGCGACAGCTTCGTCTCGGTGATGTCGTGCTGGTACTGGCCCACACCGATCGACTTCGGGTCGATCTTCACGAGCTCGGCCAGCGGGTCCTGCAGCCGGCGCGCGATGGAGACCGCCCCGCGGATGGACACGTCGAGCTCGGGCAGCTCCGCGCTCGCGTAGGCGGACGCCGAGTACACCGACGCGCCGGCCTCCGACACGATCGCCTTGGTCAGGCCCAGCTCGGGCGCCTTCTTCATGAGGTCGGCCGCCAGGCGCTCGGTCTCGCGCGACGCCGTCCCGTTGCCGATCGCCACGAGGTCGACGTCGTGCTTCTTGGCAAGGCGCGCCAGCACCGCCAGCGACTCGTCCCAGCGGTTCGCGGGGGCGTGCGGGTAGATCGTCGCGTGCTCCACGACCTTGCCGGTGGCGTCCACGACGGCGACCTTCACGCCCGTACGCAGACCCGGGTCGAGCCCCATCGTGGCCCGCGTGCCGGCCGGCGCGGCCAGCAGCAGGTCCCGCAGGTTGGCCGCGAAGACGCGCACCGCCTCGTCCTCCGCCTCCGAACGCAGCCGCAGCCGCACGTCGATGCCGAGGTGCACCAGGATCTTGGTGCGCCACGCCCAGCGCACCGTGTCGGCGAGCCAGCGGTCGGCCGGGCGGCCCTGGTTCGCGATGTCGAACTGGTGCGCGATCGTGGCCTCGTACGACGTCGGCACGCCGGCCTCGATGCCCTCCTCGGGCTCGATCGTCAGGTCCAGCACGTCCTCCTTCTCGCCGCGGAAGAGGGCGAGCACGCGGTGGGACGGCAGGCTGGACAGGGCCTCGGCGAACTCGAAGTAGTCGGAGAACTTGGCGCCCTTGTCCTGCGCCCCGTCGCGGACGGCGGACAGCATGCGGCCCCGCTTCCAGAGCCGCTCGCGCAGCGTGCCGATCAGATCGGCGTCCTCACCCATGCGTTCCACGAGGATCGCGCGGGCTCCGTCGAGCGCCGCCGCCGGGTCCGCCACGCCCTTGTCGGCGTCCACGTACGGGCCGGCGGCCGCCGTCGGGTCGAGCGACGGGTCGCCGAGCAGCGCAAGGGCGAGCGGCTCCAGGCCGGCCTCGCGCGCGATCTGCGCCTTGGTGCGCCGCTTCGGCTTGAAGGGGAGGTAGATGTCCTCCAGGCGCGACTTGGTCTCCGCGGACAGGATCTGGGCGCGCAGCTCGTCCGTGAGCTTGCCCTGCTCCTGCACCGACGCCAGGATCGCCGCGCGCCGCTCCTCCAGCTCGCGCAGGTACCGCAGCCGCTCCTCGAGGGTGCGCAGCTGCGCGTCGTCGAGCGTGCCCGTGACCTCCTTGCGGTAGCGGGCGATGAACGGCACCGTCGCCCCGCCGTCGAGCAGGTCGACCGCGGCCGTCACCTGCCCCTCCCGAACGCCCAGCTCGTCGGCGATCCGCCGATTGATACTTGCCACTGTCCCTTACCTCACTTCTAGAAGGTCGGGACAGATTGTGCCCGGAGCCACTGACACTTGTCGCCTCCACCCGCGCGTGTCAGGCCCACGAGTCACCCGGACGTACCGCCCGTACCTGCTCCGGATCGCCCACACCGAGACCGGCATCCCGCTGTTCCTGGCGGCCGTGCGCAGCCCGCAGCACTGACCGCGCGAGCGCCTGCCGACAGGTCCGGGCGCGACCGCCGTCGACCATTGACCCGGGCACCGACCGCCAGTAGCGTGCGCACAAAACGGGTGAAACCGCACTCCGGCGGCCGGATCCCCCCAGCACGAGGAGGTGCTCCGTGGCGCTGTCGTTCCTCGACCGCGAGCACACGGTGGCCAAGCCCGGCTACAGCAGGTGGCTCATCCCGCCCGCCGCGCTCGCCATCCATCTGTGCATCGGCCAGGCCTATGCCACCAGCGTCTACAAGAACGCGCTGGTGGCCCACTTCGACTCGAGCCTCACGGCGATCGGCGTCATCTTCTCCATCGCCATCGTCATGCTCGGCCTGTCGGCCGCCGTGCTGGGGACCTGGGTGGAGCGCGCCGGGCCGCGCGCGGCGATGTTCACCTCCGCCTGCTTCTGGGCCTCCGGGTTCCTCATCGGGGCGCTCGGCATCGCGACGTCGCAGCTCTGGCTGGTCTATCTCGGGTACGGCTTCATCGGCGGGATCGGGCTCGGCATCGGCTACATCTCGCCGGTGTCCACGCTGATCAAGTGGTTCCCGGACCGGCCGGGCCTGGCCACGGGTATGGCCATCATGGGCTTCGGCGGCGGCGCGCTCGTCGCCTCGCCGCTGTCCCGGCAGCTCATGGCGGCCTACGACGGCGGCTACGACCCCGCCGACCCCACCTCCGTCGCCTCCGGCAGCGCCGTCACCTCCCTGTTCGTGACCCTGGGCATCGCGTACTTCCTCGTGATGATGCTGGGCGTGTTCACGGTCAAGGTGCCACCGCCCGGCTGGTCGCCCGCGGGCTTCGACGCCGCCGCGGTGGCGGCCAAGCCGATGGTGTCGGCCGCGAACGTGTCCGCGGCGAACGCCATCCGGACCCCGCAGTTCTGGTTCCTGTGGACGGTCCTGTTCTGCAACGTCACGGCGGGCATCGGCATCCTGGAGCAGGCCGCGCCGATGATCCAGGACTTCTTCCGCGACGGCGTTATCTCCTCGGTCGCGCCGACGACGGCGGCCGGGTTCGTCGCGTTCCTGTCCCTGTTCAACATGGCCGGCCGCTTCGTGTGGTCGTCGACGTCGGACTACATCGGCCGCAAGCCGACCTACGTCATGTACCTGGGCGTCGGGATGGTCCTGTACGTGCTGCTGGCCACCGTGGGCCACGCCTCCACGGCGATCTTCGTGCTCGTCGCCGCCGTCATCCTGTCGTTCTACGGCGGGGGCTTCGCCACGATCCCCGCCTACCTGCGCGACCTGTTCGGCACCTTCCAGGTGGGCGCCATCCACGGCCGGCTGCTCACCGCGTGGTCGGCAGCGGGCATCGCCGGGCCGCTGATCATCAACGGGTTCCTGGACGCGCAGGGGACGCCGGGCGAGCTGGTCGCGGCCGACTACCGGCCCGCGCTGTTCACCATGGTGGGCGTGCTCGCGGTCGGGTTCGTGGCCAACATCCTGGTCCGGCCCGTCGCCGCGCGGTTCCACGAGCCCGCCGCCTCCGCCGACGCGTTCGCCGATGGAAAGGTGTGACCATGCCGGAGCAGACCACTGAGGAGGCCGCGCTGCCGGCCCCGGAGCCGACGTCGAACCAGGTCCCGCGCCTGGTCGTCACCTGGCTGGTAGTGACGGTGCCACTGGCGTACGGCCTGTTCCAGACCGTCCGCAGCGTCATCCCGCTCTTCACGAGCTGACCTTCAGGACTGCGGCCCTGCACTCCCCGCCTCCAGCGCGCCCCGCACCGACGCGAGGACCCGCGCGAGGTGGGCAAGGTCGCCGTCGGGCACACCCGTGCCCTGCAGCACCGCCGCGACCTCGCGGTCGAGCGTGGGCAGCGCGTCGTCCAGGACCTGCCGCCCTGCGGGAGTGAGGGCGAGGAACGAGGACCGGCCGTCCTCGGGGTTGGCGTCCCGGCGCACCAGGCCGTCGCGCACCTGCCGCTCGACCCCCTTGCTCGCCGCGCCCACGGTGATGCCGAGGCGGCGGACGACGTCGGAGACCCGGCAGTCCGGGACCTCCGCGATCGTGCGGAGCAGGTCGAGCCGGCCGAGCCCGTGGCCGTGCCCGGCGCGCAGCCGCGCGTCCAGCAGGGTGTAGAGCCGGACCTCCACGCGGACGAGGTCGTCGAGCAGCTGCGCATGCTCGAACCCGGCCGGAATAGATTCCTGGGAATCTTGTTTGGCTTCCATGGAATCTATCTTCGCGCACGGAGGAAAACCATGGACCAGAACTCGCTCGCCGAGCTTCGTACCTTCTACGCGTCGTTCGGGCGGATGCCGATCCCGGACGGCACCCGGGTGACCGAGACCGCCCTCGGCGGCGTCCCGGCGCTGGAGGTCGCCGTGCCGCAGGCCGACGACGACTCCGGCGTCCTGCTCTACCTGCACGGCGGCGGCTACCTGATCGGGACCGCCCGCACCGGCGTCCCCCTCACCGCCGCGCTCGCCGCCCGGGCGGGCCTGCGCGCACTGTCGCTCGACTACCGCCTCGCCCCGGAGCACCAGTTCCCCGCGGCACCGGACGACGCGCTGGCCGCCTACCGGGCGCTGCTCGACGACGTCGACCCCGCCCGCGTCGTCCTCGCGGGCGACTCCGCCGGCGGCGGCCTCGCCCTGGCGACGCTGCTGGCCGCCCGCGACGCCGGGCTCCCGCTGCCCGCCGGGCTGGTCGCCTTCTCGGGCTGGTTCGACCTGACGCTGTCCGGCGCCAGCCTCACCGGCAAGGAGAGCGTCGACCCGGTCTTCGACGCGTCCGACATCGGGGAGTACGCCGACGCGTACCTGCCCGACGGCGCGGACTCCCGCAACCCCCTCGCGAGCCCGCTGCTCGGCGACCTGCGCGGGCTGCCGCCGCTCCTGCTCCAGGTCGGCTCGCACGAGGTGCTGCTCGACGACTCCACGCGCCTCGCCGCGCGCGCCGCGGCCGCCGACGTCGAGGTCACCCTGGAGACCTACCCCGGCAGCGCGCACGTCTTCCAGCACGCGCACGCCACGGAGCCGACGGCGGCGCGGGCCCTGGACACCGCGGCGGCGTTCCTCGCGCGCCACGCGCGCCTCGCGGGCTGAGGCGCCGGCGCCCGGTCTGATACATCGCGGAGGAGTGTTTCGGCCGCCGCGCGGCGAGTTTCGCCGACTGTCGAACGTCGTCGCGCGCGCGGGACACCCGTACCAAGGTTCGGAGTGTTCCGCGCAGCGCCCGGCACGGGGTCGGGCGTCGTGGGCGCGGGGCAGGACGGAAGATCCGATGTCTCCCCAGAAACGAACACTCGCCGCGCTGTCGGGGCTGCTGCTGACGCTCCTCTGCGTCCTCGGCGGCTCCCCGGCGGCGCTGGCCTCCGACGGCGGCCAGGGCCCCGCCACGACGGACGGCGGAGTCTCACCGCAGGTCGTGTACAACCCCCGCGTGTACACGCCGTCGGGTGGCCTCGTCAGCCCGACGGCCACCACCCTTCCCCGAGGTCAGCAGACCCCCGACGCCCTCCCGCGCTGCCCCAGTGGCTACGCGTGCCTGCACACCATCAAGGAGCTGAACAGCAGCATCCAGAAGTGGTACACGTGGAAGCTCTTCAACTACGGCACGTATTCGCTGCAGGGGTTCGCCTGGAGCGGGACGAGCTGGATCCAGAACGCCCAGACCGACGGCGCCGCGGTCGTCACGTTCGACGGCGGCAGCATCCCCGAGATCCTGGGCTGCTACAACCCCGCCGGAGGAAGCCAGTACTACCCGATCAACTACAACCCCGTCTGGTACGTACAGCTGAACCGCGCCAGCTGCTGACTCACCGCACCCGGTCCGCCCAGGTGTAGACGTTCATCGAGTCGCCGCGCACGAACCCGAGCAGGGTCAGGCCGCACTCGTCGGCCAGGTCCACGGCGAGGGTGGACGGCGCAGAGATCGCGGACAGCACCGGGATCCCGGCCCGCGCCGCCTTCTGCACCAGCTCGAACGACGCCCGCCCGCTGACCTGGAGCACCGTCCCGGCAGCGGGCAGGGCGCCGTCGCGCAGCGCCGCTCCGACCACCTTGTCGACGGCGTTGTGTCGGCCGACGTCCTCCCGCACGTACAGCGGCTCGCCGTCGGCCGTGAACAGGCCGGCAGCGTGCAGGCCGCCCGTCCGGTCGAAGGCGCGCTGGCGCTCGCGCAGCAGGTCCGGCAGGGCCGCGATCACGTCCGCGCTGACCGTGACCGGGTCGCTCGCGACCGGCCAGCGCAGCCCGGCCCGCACCTCCACGACGGTGTCCGACCCACAGACCCCGCACGCGCTGGTCGTCGCGAAGGCCCGCTGCCGCGGGGGCTCGACGCCGCGCGCGAGCGCGACCTCGACCGTGTTGTCCTCGTCGGGGCACAGCCGCATCGCCACGATGTCCGACGCCGCCGCGACGGCCCCCTCCGAGACGAGCCAGCCGGCCACGAGGTCGAAGTCGTCGCCGGGCGTCCGCATCGTCAGGGTCAGCGCGCTGCTTCCCCCCGCCGGCCCGGGTTCGACCAGCCGGACCATCAGCGGTTCCTCGACGGCGAGCGTGTCCGGGCGTGCGGCGCGTGTGCCTTCGCGGACACGGACCACAGGCCGGCGGTCGGTGACGACTCCCATTCCGCCAGTCTCCCACCCCGGACGAGCGATCCGTCCGGGCCGTATGTGCCCAGGCCCGCGACGATCAGCAGCCGCGTCAGGTTGTCGGAGCTACGGAGCCACCCCGAGCTGGGCGGCCAGGTCGGCCTGGTCGAAGTAGAAGTCGTGCCGGACGATCTTTCCGTCCGAGACCGTGGCGATGTCGGCGCCCCGCATCCGGATCTGCTTGCCGGTCGGCGGAAGGCTGGTTCCGTCGGGTAGCTCCATCGGGCCGGTATGGGTTCCGATGAACTCGCCCTGATCGATGGCACTCTCACCGGTTTCCAGCTCCCGCTCGGAGTGGTAGTCGCGCTCGGAGAACGCGCCGACGAATGCCCTGTTCCATTCGATGAATGCCTCGATGCCGTGCAGTGTCCCTGCGTCCGGCGTGGTGACGACGACGTCCTCGTCGTAGACCTCGCGCAACGCGTCGAGGTCGCCGGCGACAACCGCCTCGGTGACCCGGTTCATCAACTCGCGTGCCTGTCCCATGGTGTGCCTCCTGAGGAGCGGATGGGGTGACCGGACGGCCCGGGGACGGGTCGTCCGCAGACAATTTCAGTTAACGCTCCCTCGACGGTGGGCGCCATCGCGCGCTCTCCACACGCGGGTGAGACCGGCGTAGGGTCGCACACGTGACCGACGTGAGCGACGAGGCCCGCACCGAAGCCCCCGAGAAGACCCTCCGCATCGGCCCGCCGAAGCGCAGCGCCGCCGGCGTGCCGGGGGTGGTGCATGGCCTGGCCCACGTCCTCGACGAGGCGGGCGTCGCGCGCGGCCTGCGCACCCTGCCCCTGCTCAACCAGCACCGCGGCTTCGACTGCCCCGGGTGTGCCTGGCCCGAGCCGGGCAAGCCGCACATCGCGGAGTTCTGCGAGAACGGCGCGAAGGCAGTCGCCGAGGAGTCCACCCGCAAGCGCGCGGACGCGGCGTTCTTCGCCGAGCACGCGATCTCCGAGCTGGCCACCTGGACCGACCACCGGTTGGGCAAGTCGGGGCGCCTCACCGAGCCGATGCTGCGTGACGAGGGCGCCGACCACTACCGCCCGGTGTCCTGGGACGAGGCCCTCGACCTGGTCGCCACGGAGCTGCGCGGCCTGGACTCGCCGGACGAGGCGGCCTTCTACACGTCCGGACGCACCAGCAACGAGGCCGCGTTCGTCTACCAGCTCCTCGCGCGCAAGCTCGGCACGAACAACATGCCGGACTGCTCGAACATGTGCCACGAGTCGTCGGGCACGGCGCTGACGGAGACGCTGGGCATCGGCAAGGGCAGCGTGTCGCTGGAGGACATCACCGACCACGCGGACCTGATCGTCGTCGTCGGGCAGAATCCCGGGACCAACCATCCCCGCATGCTCACCGCGCTCGAGCAGGCCAAGGACCGCGGGGCGCGGATCGTGGCGATCAACCCCCTGCCCGAGGCCGGGCTGCAGACCTTCAAGAACCCGCAGCGAGTGCGCGGCGTGGTCGGGCACGGCACGAAGCTCGCCGACCGGTTCCTGCAGATCCGCCTCGCCGGCGACCTGGCCCTCTTCCAGGCGGTCAACCGACTGCTCCTGGAGGCCGACGACGACTCCCGCACCGCCGGCCACCCGGGCGTCCTGGACCACGAGTTCATCGCCGAGCACACCTCCGGCTTCGCCGAGGCGTCGGCCGCCTGGCGGGCGGTCAAGCGGTCCGACGTCGAGCAGGCCACCGGGCTGGAGTGGTCCGAGATCGAGGACTTCGTGGGCGACGTCCTGGCCGCCGACAAGGTCATCGTCTGCTGGGCGATGGGCCTGACCCAGCACAAGCAGGCGGTGGCGACCATCCGCGAGGTGGTGAGCTTCCTGCTGCTGCGCGGGAACGTCGGCCGGCCGGGTGCGGGCGCCTGCCCGGTACGCGGGCACAGCAACGTGCAGGGTGACCGCACCATGGGCATCTGGGAGCGGCCCACCGAGGCGTTCCTCGACGCGCTCGGCACGGAGTTCGGCTTCGAGCCGCCGCGCGCCCACGGGTACGACGTCGTCGACACGGTGCGGGCCCTGCGCGACGGGCACCTCAAGGTGTTCATGGCGGTCGGCGGCAACTTCGCCGCCGCGACGCCGGACAGCGCCGTCACCGAGGCCGCGCTGCGGGAGGTCCCGCTCACCGTGCACGTCTCGACCAAGCTCAACCGCTCGCACGTCCTGCCCGGCAAGCGGTCGCTGGTCCTGCCGTGCCTCGGCCGCACCGAGCGCGACGTCCGGGCAGGCCGCGAACAGGTGGTGACCGTCGAGGACTCGATGAGCGTGGTGCACACGTCCCGAGGGTCGCTCGCCCCCGCGTCGGACTCCCTGCGCGGCGAGACCGCCATCCTCTGCGACCTGGCGCGCCGCGTGCTCGGCCCCGAGGACCCGACGCCGTGGGAGGAGTTCGCCGACGACTACTCGCGCGTCCGCGACTCGATCTCGCGCGTGGTGCCTGGCTTCGAGGACTTCGAGCGGCGGGTCGCCGAGCCCGGCGGCTTCGTGCTGCCCCACCCGCCGCGCGACGCCCGCCAGTTCCCGACGTCGACCGGCAAGGCCAACTTCACGGTGAACGAGCTCGAGGTGGTCCAGGTGCCGGAGGGCCGGCTGCTGCTCCAGACGGTCCGCTCGCACGACCAGTTCAACACCACCGTCTACGGCCTCGACGACCGGTACCGCGGCGTGAAGGGCGGTCGGCGCGTCGTGTTCGTCAGCCCCGAGGACCTGACGGCCCTCGGTTTCGCCGACGGCGACACGGTGGACCTGGTCAGCGAGTGGCCGACGGCGGAGGGCAGGGTCGAGGAGCGCCGAGCGCCCGGATTCCGCGTCATCGCGTTCCCGACGGCGCGCGGCTGCGCGGCGGCCTACTTCCCGGAGACCAACGTCCTGGTCCCCCTGGACCACACGGCCGAGGGCAGCAACACCCCGGCGTCGAAGTCGGTGGTCATCCGCCTCGAACGCCCCATCCGCTGAGTGCTGGCTATTTGTGGGTTTCGGCGCCGCAGAACGACAAATAGCCAGCACTCAGCGAGGGGGTCAGGTCAGGCGGAAGACCGGCCAGCCGATCTCCGTGCGCCATGCGGCCCGGTCCGGGGTGTCGGCAGGGGTGACCAGGTAGGCCTCGTGCACCGGGCCGTCCACCGCGAGGGCGTGCTCGACCACCCAGGCGCCGAGCCTGCGTCGTCGACCTCCGCTACCACTACACGCTCGCCAACGACCGCATCACGACCCTCACCATCGCCCCCTGAGACCAGCTGAGTGCTGGGTATCTGCGGGTCAGATCCTTCTGATCCCGCAGATACCCAGCACTCAACGTGTCAGGTCAGGAGGTCAGTGCGCAGTCGCCTTCTCCGCGCCCGCGCCCGTGAGGGAGCGGACCTCCATCTCGGCGTACTTCTCCGGGTGCGACCGCTCCTTGCTCAGGTACGTGCCGAGGATGCCGAGCACGAACGCGAGCGGGATGGACACGATGCCGGGGTTGTCGAGCGGGAACCAGTGGAAGTCGATGCTCGGGTCGCTGATCATCGACTTGCTGAGCCCGGTGACCGGGTCGGCGGGCTTGCCCGACACGACCGGCGAGAAGACGATCAGCACGATCGTCGAGATCAGCCCGCCGTAGATGCTCCACAGCGCGCCAGACGTGTTGAACCGCTTCCAGAACAGCGAGTAGATGATCGTCGGCAGGTTGGCGGATGCCGCCACGCAGAACGCCAGCGCCACGAGGAACGCGATGTTCTGCCCGTTGGCGAAGATCCCGCCGATGATCGCGATGATGCCGATCACGACCACGGTCCAGCGGGCCACCCGGACCTCGCCGTCCGGCGCCACCTGCCCCTTCTTGATGATGGAGGCGTAGATGTCGTGGGAGAAGCTCGCCGCCGCGGTGATCGTCAGGCCGGCCACCACCGCGAGGATGGTCGCGAAGGCGACCGCCGCGATGATGCCGAGCAGTATCTCGCCGCCCAGCTCGAACGCGAGCAGCGGTGCCGCGGAGTTCTGCCCGCCCGGTGCCGCGAGGATCACCTCGGGCCCGACGAGCGCAGCGGCGCCGTACCCGAGCACCAGGGTGAACAGGTAGAAGATGCCGATCAGCCAGATCGCCACGACCACGGACTTCCGGGCCTCCTTGGCCGACGGCACCGTGTAGAAGCGCATGAGGACGTGCGGCAGGCCCGCGGTGCCGAGCACCAGGGCCAGCGCGAGGGACAGGAAGTCGAGCTGCGACACGCCGGAGACGCCGTACTGCAGGCCCGGTTCGAGAATTGCCTCGCCCTTGTCGCCGGCCATGTTCACGGCCTCCTGCATGACCGCCGACAGGTTGAAGCCGAAGTCCGCGAGCACCCAGATCGTCATGGCCCCGGCGCCGAGGATGAGCAGCGTCGCCTTGATGATCTGCACCCACGTGGTGCCCTTCATGCCGCCCACCAGCACGTACAGGATCATGAGCGCGCCGACCACCGCGATGACGACGCTCTGGCCGGCCTTGTCGGTGATGCCCAGCAGGAGCGCGACGAGACCGCCCGCACCGGCCATCTGTGCCAGCAGGTAGAAGAACACGACAGCGAGCGTGGACAGCGCCGCCGCCATCCGGATCGGCCGCTGCTTCAGCCGGAACGAGAGCACGTCCGCCATCGTGAACTTACCCGTGTTGCGGAGCAGCTCGGCGACCAGCAGCAGGGCCACGAGCCAGGCCACGAGGAAGCCGATGGAGTACAGGAAGCCGTCGTACCCGTTGACGGCGATGGCGCCCGCGATCCCCAGGAAGCTCGCCGCGGACAGGTAGTCGCCCGCGATCGCCGTGCCGTTTTGCGTGCCCGTGAAGTTACGGCCGCCCGCGTAGAAGTCCGCTGCGCTCTTGTTCTGGCGGGATACCCGGAAGACGACGATCAGGGTGACCACGACGAACGCCGCGAAGATCCCGATGTTGATCGCCGTGTTGCCGACATTCGTGGCTTCGGCCGCCATGAGAGTCCCGTTCACAGCTCGCCCCCCTCGATCTCCTCGCGCAGGGCCTTGGCCCGGGCGTCGAACTTGTTGTTCGCCCATCGCGCGTAGAGCGTGGTGATGACGAACGTGGACACGAACTGCAGCAGCCCGAAGATCAGGCCGACGGTAATCGTGCCGCCCACGCGGATACTCATGAACTCGTGCGCATACGTGCTCATGAGCGCGTAGAGGAAGTACCAAACGAGGAACAGCGCGGTCATCGGGAAGACGAAGTTCCGGAACGCCTTGCGGAGGCTCTGGAACTCGTCCGATCTCTCAACACGTTGGTAGTCGGTCTCTGCAGGCCCTGAGGCCTGTACGTCACTCATGACGCCTCCATTGGCTCATGGGGGCGCGCGCTCTGCCCGCGGCCCGGTGCGCATCTCGCACCCGGGTTCAATGTGCCGCACCTCACATGCCGGGGGCAAACAGATCGGACGGTGGGTTTATGGACTTGACCAAGTCGTTATGTCTTCAACCTCCCCCGCCGCGGACCCGACAAGCCGCGCAGGTCAGCGCGTTGTCAGCGCCGCACGTACGTCAGGTCTGTGATCTCGCGCCCGGCCCGGAGCGCCTTGCGCTCGAACCCGGTCAGCACGCGCCGCTCGAACCGCGGGGCGACGCCGCAGGGGCCGTGCGCGTTCGCGACGTCCTCGTTCGCGTCCAGGACTTCGACCATCTGCTCGGCGTACTCCGCCCAGTCGGTGGCGAGGCGCAGCGTCCCGCCGGGCCGCAGCACCCGCGCGGCGAGCGCCGCGAACTCCCCGGTGACCAGACGACGCTTGTGGTGGCGCGCCTTGTGCCACGGGTCCGGGAAGAAGACCCAGAGCTCGTCAACGGATCCGGCCGGAAGCGTGGTCTCCAGCAGCTCGGCCGCGTTGGCCTGGACGAGCCGCAGGTTCGGCAGCCCCTTGCGGCCGACGGCGACACCGGCCCGCTCGGCGCGCGCGATCGTGTGCGCGAGCCCTGGCTGGTACACCTCGACGGCGAGATAGTCGCGCTGGGCATCGCTGGTGGCGGCGTCGACGACGGCGTCGCCCAGGCCGGAGCCGATCTCCACGACCAGCGGGGCGGTACGCCCGAAGACCGCCGCGGCGTCCAGCACGAACTCCGGGTCCACGGAGGTGCGCGCGATCGCCCGGGGCACGTCGATCAGGTAGTCGGCGTGGCGCTGGGCCCACATCCGTTTCTGGCCGTCGGTGAGCCGGCCGGACCGCCGCACGAACGACACCGGCTTGGTCCGGAATCCGGACAGCTCGGGGCGGTCCGCGGCGGGCTGGTGCGCGGCGTCGGACGACGAGGGAACTGGCTGGCTCACGAGAAGAGCGTACGAGGTCGCGCCCGGGCGTTGCGTATCCGCAAGGATTCGCGGCCCGCCGCGCATGCCGGCCGGGGTGTGCGGAAGGCTGGCGGCAGACGCCTGAACCACCAGCAGAGCCAGGAGCCGAGCATGCTCGCCATCGCCCCCGTCACGGACGCGACCATCAACATATGGCAGGGATACCATACTGAGATGGGCCTCAAGCGAACCACGGTCTATCTCGACGAGAACGACCTCCGGGACCTCAAGATCGCCGCTGCCCGCCGCGGCGTCAGCGAGGCTGAGATCATCCGCGAGGGGGTACGCCACGCCCTCCTTCGCAACCGGGTGTGGGACGAGCCGGTCAACTTTCCGCGCGTCGCGAGCGGCGACCCGACCTTCGCCGCACGGGCTGACGAGATCCTCAAGTCCATGAGCGTGGAGCCGGACTCGGAATGATCGTCGTCGCTGATACCTCGGGGCTTATCGCCTCGATCGACACGGACGCCCCTGAACACGAGGGCGCCCGCAAAGTGATCGATCAGGCCAGCACCGTCCTCATCCCACCTGTCGTCCTGGCCGAGCTCGACCATCTGGTCACCGAGCGATTCGGTCGCGGCGTCGCCGGCAGCCTGATGGACGAGATCGTCCGACAGACGGAAACCGGGCGGTTCATCGTCGCTCCGCTGGCCGTTGACGCCCTGCGCGCAGCACGTGTCGTGCAGGCCCGCTACGACGACCTCGGCTTGGACCTCGCCGACGCCGTCATCACTGTCGTCGCTCGGGACAACTACACGAATGCGGTCCTGACGCTTGACCGCCGGGACTTCCGCACCGTTCGCCCGCTCACCGAGGACAAGGCGTTCCGCATCCTCCCCGACGACCTCTGATCGGAAGACCCCATGACCGACCGCGGCCCCTGCTCGCGGGTCGAGCTCGACGGACGGCGAGTCGTGATCGACCTGTCCGACGCCGACCACGCGCGGCTCACCGCGATAGCCGTCTGGCGCGGGCTCGACGGCCCGCAGCTCGTCCTCGGCTGGATCCACCGGGGAATCCTGAGCAACCACATCCAGGCGGCGTCGACCGACCTGCCTGACCGCGCCGCGCGGCTCGCACGAGACGTCGAGGTCGCGCGGCAGTCCGACGAGCTCTTCGGCGACCTGCTCAGCGAGAACGACCGCGACTGACGACTCGCGGACGCGCGCGCGGGACCGGCGGCACCGGCCCCGCGTGGCCGACAACGTTGCGGAGCTCACCGAGGCGTTCGACCCGCAGCACCACCTCGTCGCCCGCGACGAGCGGCGGCGGGCTGAGCTCGCCGGACCGGCCCCACAGCTCGGCCAGACAGCAGCCGTTCCCTCCCGTGCCCGACCCGAGCACGTCGCCCGGCACGACCCGGGTGTTCCTCGACGCGTAGGCGACGAGCTCGCCGAACGGCCAGCCCATGTTCGACAGCAGGTCGCTGCCTACCGGCGTGCCGTTGACCTCGGCCTCCATGGCGAGCCGGTGGAAGCCCTCGTCGTCGACGACGTCCGCGAGCTCGTCCGCCGTGACGATCCACGGCCCGAGCGTGCTCGCGAAGTCCTTGCCCTTGGCCGGTCCCAGCCGCACCTTCATCTCCCGGGCCTGGACGTCGCGGGCCGACCAGTCGTTGAGGATCGTGAACCCGAAGACCGCCGCCGCGCCCTGCTCGGGCGTGAGGTTCGCGCCGTCCGAACCGGCGACGGCCCCGATCACGGCTGCCACCTCGAGCTCGAAGTCGAGGCGTTCGCACTGCGGCGGGACGACGGTCTCGCCCGTCGCGACGACCGAGTGCGGGTTCGTGAAGTAGAACGTCGGGTACTCGTACCACTCCGGTACCACCTCGCTGCGGCCGTCCACGGCCGCGCTGATCCCCTCGACGTGCTCCTCGAAGGCGACGAAGTCGCGGATGCTCGCGGGCACGAGCGGGGGCAGGAGCTCGATCTCGTCGAGACCGGGCTCGTCGCCCCGGCTGGACGCGACGAGCGCGGCACCGATCTCGAGCGTGGCCGGCAGCCCGGCGGCGAGCAGGCCGGCGACCGTCCCGCCGTCGGGCAGCCGCAGGACGCGGTGGTCGACGACGAAGCCCTCGCCGACGTCGCCTCGATACCGCCAGCGCGCGAGCCTCATGCGGGCTCGCTCACCATCGCGGCGACCCGGTGCATCAGGCCCGGGACGTCGGCATCGCGGACGTCGTCCAGGAGCCACCGGCCGAGCTGGACGGACGCCTCGACGACGGCCGTGGCGCGCGGGAGCCTGCGGGCGTGGAACGCATCCCACACCTCCTGGTCCAGGTGTTCTGCCGACAGCAGGAGCTCGACGAGCACCAGCGCGTCCTCGACGGCCTGCGCAGCGCCCTGGGCCATCGTCGGCGGGCAGCTGTGTGCCGCGTCGCCGACGACGACGACGCGCCCGCGGTTCCACGGCGCCGGGACCAGGTGCTGGGTGAACCGGGTGTAGTTGATGCGCGACGCCTCGTCGAGCTCGGCGCGGATCTCCTCCCAGGGCCCGTGGTAGGCGAGGGAGAGGTCGTGCATGGCCTTCACCGCCTCGGCGGGGGTCACGCCGAACCGGTCCTGACCCTTCTCGACCAGGTAGGCGTACATCGTGTCGGGGCCCGTGGGGCAGTAGCCCGCGATGTACACCGGACCCCCGTAGTACAGCTCGGTGTGGGTCACCTGCTCCGGTCGCCGCACGAACGCGCGCCAGATGCCCATCCCGGTGGGCTCGGGCGTGGTCTCGATCCCGAGCAGGCCGCGCACCGTCGAGTGCAGCCCGTCGGCGCCCACGAGCAGGTCGTGGCGCACTGTCCGGCCGTCCGAGAGCACCACGTCGACGCCGTCGTCGTCCTGCGTGAGTGCCGCCACCTGGACGCCGAAGGTGATCTTCGCGCCGAGCGCCTCGGCGCGGTCGAGCAGGATCGCCGCGAGGTCCGGGCGGTACATCCCGACCGTGGCCGGGTAGTCCGGACCGCCCGTGCGGTCGTCGGGCATCTCGACGAGGACCCGTGCCTCCGGCCCGGGGGCGCGCAGGCCGAGGACGTCGAAGGCGTAGGACTGGGCGCGGACCTGCGGCCATACCCCCAGTCGGTCGAAGGCGCGCAGGGCGTTGCCCTGCAGGGTGATGCCCGAGCCGAGGGCGTCGAGGGCAGGCTTGGCCTCGTAGACGTGGACGTCGACGCCACCCTCGGCGAGGAGGATCGCCGTGGCGAGCCCCGCGACACCGGCTCCGGCGACGGCGACGGAGTGCACTGCAGACATGGTCAGGCCCTTCCTGGTGGTCGGTTCACTTCACGGCGACGGGGTTGACCGGGGAGCCGACCGCGCCCGTCACGGGGATGGGTGCGGCGGTGAGGAAGAAGTCCCACCGGCCGTCGATGGCGCAGTCCGCGGCCAGGGCGTCGAGGTCCCACATCTCGCCGATGGTCAGCCCGATGTGCGGGATGGCCACCTGGTGCAGCGGCTGGAAGGCGTCGTCGAACTCGTTGGGCCGTACCTCGAAGCCCCAGGTGTCGGTGGCGACGGCGGCGATCTCGGTGCGGTGCAGCCAGCCGGCAGTGGTGAAGGAAAGGCCTGCGCTCGGCCCGCCGGCGTACCCGGCCCAGCCCTCGCGCCGGGCGCGCGCCAGGCGGCCGGTGCGGACCAGGACGATGTCGCCGCGTCCCACCTGCGCGGTCGGTCCCTGGGCCGCGATGCAGGCCCGCAGGTCGTCCTCGGTGATCGCGTACCCGTCGGGCAGCTCGCCCTGCGCCAGGTGACGACCCAGATCGAGGAGCACGCCGCGCCCGGCGAGGTGCGGAGCCATGTGCTCGATGCCGGTGACCCGGTCGCCCTCGCTCGTCACGACGTCGCCGGCCGCGCGCCCGTTCCAGGCACGCCCGTGGTCGAAGATGTGGCCCAGACCGTCCCACTGGGTGGAGCACTGCAGGGGCATCGAGACGACGTCGTCGGCGCCGCCGAAGCCGTGCGGGAAGCCCTGGTTGCCACGTTCGGCGTCGACGCCGGTGTCCAGCATCGTGTGCACCGGGTTGGTGCGCCGTCGCCAGCCGGTCTGCGGGCCGTCCATGTCGAACCGCTGCGCCAGGGAGAACGAGACCCCGCGCCGCACCAGGGCCGCGCCCTCGCGGCGCTTGCCCTCGTCGAGGAAGTTCACGGTGCCGAGCACGTCGTCGTCGCCCCACCGGCCCCAGTTGCTCACCTCGGCCGCCGCCTCCGCGACGGCGCCCTCGGGGTCCGTGCGGTCGAGCGCGGCGCGGCCCGGGGCAGGCCGCAGGTCCGCCGGCCGGGCCGGCACGGCGCTCATCGCCGGCCGTCCAGCTCGGCGAACGTCTCCGCCACCCAGTCCGCGATGTACTCCGCGACGTACGCCATGTGGTCGATGCTGATGTGCTCCGTGCCGCCCTCGGGGTCGTCGAAGACCCGCAGCTCCCGCTTGGGGCTGTTGACCGCCTGCTCGTAGGAGCGGTGTGCGTACTCGACCGGGATCTGCCGGTCGCCCGCGCCGTGGGTGATGAGGAACGGGACGCGGATCTTCTCGACGACGCCGTCCAGGTGCATGTCCTTGGTCGCCTGGACGAACTCGTCCATCGTCGACACGCCCCACACCCAGAACACGTGCTCCCAGTAGTGCGGTACGGGGTTCTCGCCCTCGCGCCGCCGCCGCGCCTCCTGGACGGCGGCCCAGTCGTGGTTGGCGCCCCAGGCCACCACCAGCTTCACGCGATCCTCGTACGCCGCGGCGCGCGGTGCGTAGTACCCGCCGAGGGACCAGCCCACCAGGCCCACCCGGGAAGCGTCCGCCTCGGGCAGGGTCTCCAGGAAGTCCACGCAGGCCGCCGCCCACACCTCGGTGTCGTGGCGCGCGGTGAGCCCGCGCATCCGCAGGGCCTCGCCGGACCCCGGCGTGTCGACCATGAGGGTCGAGATGCCCCGGCGGGCGAGCATCTGGGGGAAGCCGGAGTAGTACATCATCTCCTTGGTGGAGTCGAGCCCGTTCCACTGGACCACGACCGGTGCGGGAGCCTCCGGCGATGCTCCCGGGGCCGGCAGGAAGTACCCCGGCAGCGACGACCCCTCGTACGGAACCTCGACGCGGCGCACCGGCGATCCGCTCAGCTCCAGGTGCCGGGCCAGGAGTGCCATCGACCGCTGGTAGGCCGCCGTGCGCCCGGGCCAGGTGGGGGACTGCAGGCGTTCGGCCTGGGACGTGTACAGGCTCGCGCGATACAGCTTGCCGGCCGCGCCGATGACGCGGCCGCGGGCGACGTCGTCGTCGGCCGAGGCCACGAGGCGGTCCACCACCGCTTGCCAGGCCGCGTAGAGCTGCTCGGTGCCTGCGTCGTCGCCGTGCTCGGCCGCCTCCAGGACCGGCCGGCACGCCCGGTCGACCTCGTCGATCAGGCCGCCGTTGTTGAGTGCGGCCACGACGGCCATGCTCCAGACGTAGTTGCCGGGGAAGTACATGAACATGCGGGTGCTCCGTCCGCCCGCGCCTCGTCACGCGGGACGATCACCATCACACGCCACCCGGAGCTCCCCGTGAAGACGACCTTGCTGATGGCGGGTATTCGCCTCATCGATGCGCAAAGCGTCGCGCAGTGAGTACCGCGATACCCCGCGCGCGGCGTACGGTCAGGATGTGACAGCGCCGTCGATCTCCCGGCACGACCTCAATCTGCTCGTGTATCTCGATGCCCTGCTCGCCGAGCGGAGCGTCACCCGCGCGGCGCAACGCCTCATGCTCAGCCAGCCGGCGATGAGCGCCGCCCTGTCGCGGCTGCGCACGCACTTCCGCGACCCGATCCTGGTGCGCGACGGCAACACGTACCGGCTGACGCCGCTGGCCGAGCGGCTCGCCGAGGAGACGGGGTTCGCGCTCGACGCCGCACGGCGGGTCTTCGAGAACCAGGCCGAGTGGAATCCCCGCGAGTCGACCCGTGAGTTCACGGTCCTCGGCTCGGACTACGCGTTTGCCACCCTGGGCCCCGCCGTGGTCGCCCTTGCCGCCCAGCGGGCACCGCACGTCCGGTTCCGCCTCGTGCACCACACGCCCCAGATCGTCGACGCCGTCGCGGAGCACCTGCGCACGGTCGACGCCATCCTGATCCCGCACGGGTTCGTCGACGGGCTCCCGCACCGCGACGTAATGACAGACGACTGGGTGATCCTCGCCGCCACGGACAACGACGCAGTTCCCGACGTGCTCACCACGCGGGACCTCGCCGCCCTGCCCTGGGTCTTCACCTACCTGTCCCGGTCCGCGTTCGCCCCCGCCTCCCGCCAGCTCCAGCAGCTCGGCCTGGACCCGAAGGTCGAGTGCGTGGTCGACGGCTTCCTCGCCCTGCCCGCCTTCGTGGCGGGCACGCGGCGACTGGCGCTCGTCCAGCGCCACCTGAGCGGGTTCGCGCTGCAGCACCCCGGGATCCGTGTGCTCGAGTGCCCGTTCGAGGCGACGCCCATCACCGAGGCGCTCTGGTGGCACCCGGTGCGCAACCGGGACCCGGAACACGCCTGGATGCGTGAGCTCTTCGTCGAGGCCGGCAACTCGCTGTAGGACCAGGGCGTATCCACGGGGCTGATGTGCGGCATCCACAGAAGGGCCGTTGACCTCCTCCGACGCGGCACTAGTGTCGGGCTTCCAGCCTCGCCCGACGACGACGTCGCCGGGGACGCCGAACCCGCACCGCCGCGGGAACCCCAGGAGGAATCCGATGCCACCCACCCCGACGCCCCCGAGCAGAGGGGCGCTCCCCGGCGTCCTGCTCCTCGCGGGCAGCTGCCTGTCCGCGCTGGCCGCGGTCCTGCTCGCCCCGGTGCTGCCCCAGCTCCAGGAGCAGTTTGCGAGCAGCCCGCTGCCGCCCGCGCTGATCCTCTCGGCGCCCGCCCTCATGATCGCGCTCTTCGCCCCGTTCGCCGGGCAGATCGTGGACCGGACCGGCCGGCGCAACCTGCTGCTGGTCGCGATGGTGGTCTATGCCGTCGTCGGCACCGCCGTGGCGTGGCTGCCGGAGAGGCTCGTCTCGGGCTCCATCGCCCCCGTGCTGGTCCTGCGGCTGCTCGTCGGTCTGGCCGAGGCAGCGATCATGACGTGCTGCACCACCCTCATCGCCGACTACTACCGCGGCGACCGCCGGAACCGCTACCTCGGCCTGCAGACGGTGTTCACCACGATCGCCGCGACCATCTTCATCGTCGTGGGCGGCGTGCTGGGCGCATCCGGCTGGCGCGCGCCGTTCTGGGCGTACGCCCTGAGCATCGTGATCGTCGTGCCGATGTTCTTCGTGCTCGACGAGCCCGCCCCGGACGAGACGGAGCGCGCCGCCGAGCTTGCCGCGGCGGGCCGGCCGATCCCGTGGCGGACGCTCGGGCTGCCCCTGGTCACCACGGTCTTCGGCGGCTTCGCCTTCTTCGTGCTGCTCTCCCAGTCCGCGCTCGTCTACAGCGGCGTCGGCATCACTGACCCCCAGCAGATCGGACTGCTCACCGCCGGCGCGTCGGTCGCGACCGCCGTCGGGTCGATCGCCTTCGCCCGCCTGGCCCGGTTCACCGCCAAGGTGCTGCTGCCAGCGGCCCTCGGCGTCCTGGGCGCCGGGCTCGTGCTGATGTGGCTCATGGCGGTCGCCGGCGTCGTACCCGGGGTCGTCGCGGGCGCCGTGCTCGGCAGCCTCGGCTCCGGCCTCCTGCTGCCGACCATGCTGGTCTGGGCCGTCGGACGCCTCGCCTTCGCCGAGCGCGGGCGCGCTACCGGGCTGTGGACGGCCGCCTTCTTCCTCGGCCAGTTCGTGTCACCGCTGATCGTTCAGGCCGTCCAGGCCGGCGCCGAGCCGGTGGCGTCGCTGCCGCCCGCCCTGGGCGCGATCGGCCTCGCGTGCGGGGCAGTCGGGGTCGTCCTCCTGGTCGCGGTGCGCCGCGAGTCCCTGTCCGAGGAGCACGACGAGGATCTCGCGATCGAGCCTGCCGCGGCCTGACCGCGCCACACAGCACAGGGTGCCCGACGGCGACCGCCGTCGGGCACTCGTCGGGCCCCCGGCCTCTCAGGGCATCGCGTCCGAGACGGCCTTGCCACCGCCGTGCGCGGTGAGGCCGCCGTCGACCGCGATCTCGGCGCCGCTCACGAACGACGCGGCCTCGCTGAGCAGGAAGGCGACCACTGCCGCGACCTCCTCGGGGCGGCCGGTCCGGCCGAGCGGCGTGGCGGCCACGTTCGCCGCGCGGAACGACTCGGGCGCGCTCGCCGTCATCGGGGTCTCGACGAAACCCGGGTTCACGAGGTTGACCCTGATCCCGCGCGGCCCCAGCTCCATCGCCGCCGTCCTCGTGATCCCGCGCAGCGCCCACTTGCTCGCCCCGTACGCCACCCCGTAGTGGGCGGTGACGGCGGCGGCCGAGCCGATGTTCACGATCGAGGACCCGGCTGGCATCAGCGGCGAGAGGCGCCGCATCCCCAGCGCCGGGCCGGTCGCGTTCACGGCGAGCACCCTGGCCAGGTCGTCCGGCTCGATGTCGGCGAGCCGGGCACGCCAGGTGACTCCGGCGTTGTTGACCAGCCTGTCCACGCGGCCGAACGTGGCCGTCAGGTCCTCGGCGAGGTCGCGCCAGCCGGCGTCGAGCGCGGCGTCCAGCCGTCGGTTCACGGCCCCGGACACCACGGGCGCTTCGAGGTCCGTCGCGACCACCCGGCAGCCGGACGCCACGAGCAGGTCCGCCACAGCGGAACCGATCCCGCCGCGCGCGCCGGTGACGACGACGACCTTCCCGGACAGGTCCGGGAAGGTCGTCGAGGCGGGGCCAGCCGTCATCCCTGGCCCTGCCGCGCGTAGGGGTTCAGCAGCGCCTCGCGCGTCTCGGGGTGCACGCCCTCCTCGGTCGCGGACGGCTCGGGCGCCGGCGGGAACGACTCGGTCATGGACATCGGCATGCGGCTGTTGCGGTAGATGCTGTTGGACCCGGTCGACGGCGTCCACACGCGTGGCTCCCAGTCCGGCACGTAGTTGCGGTAGCCGCCGGTGTTCACCTCGACGCGCATCGTGGACGGGTCGCGGAAGTAGAGAAAGTTCTGCTCGCCGATGCCGTGGATGGACGGCCCGTACTCGATGTCCGTGCCGTTCTCCATGAGCACGTCGGCGGCCTGGAGCAGGTCTTCGCGGGTGTCTACCCAGAAGGCGAAGTGGTTGATCCGGCCGGGGCGCGACGAGCCGTCCAGGACGATGCCCAGGTCGTGCGACTTCTCGTTGGTGGTGATCACCGTGAACACCGTCACGGGGGCCTCGTCGAGCACCGTGTGGGCCATGATGCGGAAGCCCAGCACCTCGGAGTACCAGTCAGCGAAGCCGCGGACGTCGGACGCCGCGACCGTGACGTGGTCGAGCTGGCGGGGGGCCACGGCGTGCCGGCTCCGGCGCTCGGGCCGGTCCGGGAAGATCGAGGCCAGGTCGCCCTCGCCCGCGTACTTGTCGACCTCCCAGAACAGCTCCATCGTGTGGCCCCACGGGCCCACGAACCGGAACGAGCGGCCGTGGTGGAAGCCCTGCTCGGACCAGACGACGTCGACGCCCTTGGCCTCGACGCGGCGGGCAGCCTCCTCGAGCGCCTCGGCACTGCTCGTACGCCACGCCATGCTCGCCAGGCTCGGCTCGGGACCCTCGCTGATCGCGAGGCTGTAGTGGTAGTAGTCGCCCCACGACCGCAGGTACACGACGCCGTTCTCGCGCCCCGACACTCGCAGGCCTACCTGCTCGGTGTAGAAGCGGACGGACTCCTCGACGTCGGGTGTCGTGATCTCCAGGTGGGACAGGTGGGACAGCAGCTTGATCATCGTTGATCCTCCGGTAGGGGCACGGGGCGCCCGGGGGCGCCGCTCACCACTCTTCCCAGCGAGGAAGCATCAGGGAAGACGAATCCGATGATCGAGGGCATCAGCCTGGCTGATGCCACACGGGCTGCCCCGACAGCGCGGCTGCCCGATCACGACCGCTCCGGCTGAGCTCCCGACGGTCTGGATCCAGCCCATCGAGACGCCCGCCGCGGCCGCCACCTGGCGCAGGCTGACGCCTTCGATGCCGCACCGTGCCTCGCTGCCGTTCGCCCCGGAGTCGTGCCGCGAGGCGGCGCTGACCTCTTTCGTTGCCTATACGCAACAACTCTCATCATGCCGTGCGAATCCCCAGATGTTGCACCATGATCGCCACCATGGGAACTCGAACCGGAACGGCAGGAAAGCGCCTGGCGTTGACAGCGTGCCAAAATGCTAACGATTCCGTTAGGATTTTGGCATGGAGGTGGACCATGAGCGCACACGACATGCTGTGGGACGTGGCGTTTGATCAGCATGGCCTCGTCACGCTGTCGGACGCGCGCCGCCTCGGCATCAGCAGGGATGCCGTGACGATGCTCGCCCAGAGGAAGAAGATCGAACGGGTCGCCACCGCGGTCTATCGCTTCCCCAGGTTTCCGGCTGGCCCGAACGCTCCCTACATGCAGGCGGTGCTCTGGACGGGCGACCCTCGTGCATGCCTGAGTCACGACACAGCACTCGCGGCATACGAGGTCAGTGACATCAACCCTGACCGCGTCCATCTCACCGTCCCCCGGAACCGACGCATCCGCCGCTCCATGGGCGACCTGTACGCCGTCCACCACGAAGATCTTGGCGATGGCGAGATCGGCTGGTGGGACGAGATCCCGACCGTGACGCTCGCAACCGCGATCCGCCAATGCATCGACAGTGGCGTCCCGACATACCTGCTCCGGCAAGCACTGGAGCGGGGCCTGGACGTAGGCCGGCTCAACGCAGTCGACCAGCAGGCGCTGGCCCTCCGGCTGGACGAGCGAGCGTGACCGCCGACAACCCGATAGCACTGATCAGTCCCCTGCCCGACCGCCACAAGGCGCCCACGAACGCACGAGTCCTGGATGCCTGGATCGCGGCCGCACAAGAGCAGGTCAAACTTGACAGCGGGCGCCTTGGCTGGCTCGTCGCGTCCACCGTCGTGGTCGCGGCTTTGCAGCGCGCTGTCGGATCACCTGAGCGGCCGACCTTCCTCCTCAAGGGCGGGACGTATCTCCAGCATCGCCTCGGCCGCTCGGCCAGGCCGACGAAGGACATCGATGGGATCATCAGAGGCGATATAGACGAGTTCGTCAGCCATCTCGACGCCGTCCTGGCCGAGCCGTGGGGACCCCTCACCCTGGAACGCGGCCCTGTCGAGACGATCGAAACACCTGCTCGCCTCGTGAAGCCACGTCGCTTCGACGTCCGGCTGAGCATTCGTGGCAAGATCTGGCGCAAGATCCAGGTCGAGATCGCGCCCGAGGAGGGCTCGGCAGCGCTGGAGAACGATGTGCTCCAAGCACCGGCGCTCAAACACTTCGGGCTGCCGTCACCCGACCACCTGCTCGGAATCGCCCTGCGCTACCAGATCGCCCAGAAGCTGCACGCGTGCACCGATCCCCACGATCCACCAGCGGCCAGGAACGATCGGGCGCGCGACGTCGTCGACCTGCTCGCGTTGCGAGACCTCGCAGCACTCGAAGACATCGTGACGCTTCGCGACCTGCGCACCGCGTGCACGGACGTGTTCATCGCACGCGCCGACGACGCAAGGACCCTCGGACGCACGATCCGGCAGTGGCCGTGCTCTGTGGTGGCGCATCCGCACTGGGGACCGGACTTTGTCGCAGCGGCTGCAGCCGTCGGGCGTGCCGATCTGACGATCGACGCCGCCGTCTCCGAGCTCAACGCCTGGATTGCCGCGATCGAGGGTGCCGAGTAGGCGAAGCACCCACAACGGGAGCCGAGCGTAGGAGCAGTCGCTTCACGAGCGCCCATGGAGCGACCACTCCTACGTTCGGCCAACCTGAGGGCAGTGAGTCAGCGGCGCCACGTCGTGAAGTACGCCGGCGACGCCGTCGCCATGCCACCACCGGCGGTGCGGGCCGTGACGAACCACGCGTACGTGCGGTCCGGCTTGAGGCCGGTCCACCGGACCGAGGCGACCTCGCCGGAGGCCACGGTGTCCCGGTCGATCTCGTACACCGGGTCGTACAGCACCACGGAGTCCGTGCTGAACGATGTCCTGCGGGAGGTCAGGTCGACCGGCAGCACCATGTTGTCCTCGAGGCCGTTGTACCGGTGCTCGGTGTCGTACTCGGTGGCGCCGAACTCGCCCAGCAGCGGCGAGTAGGTGTCGATGGACACCTCGCCGCGGTCGACGTCGAACTGCAGCATGCGGAAGAACGACGCGCCGAACTGGAGCTGGTCGGTGGGGTTGTAGCCGCCGATCTGGGTGAGCCCGAGCTGGTCGGCGGACACCGTGTAGAACTGGTAGTCCGCGAGCAGCTCGACCACGCCGCCGCCGATGTCGCCGACCACGGGCGGGCGCACGTTGGTGCCCACGCCGTGCCGGTGCCCGGCCAGCACCAGGAACACGTTCGGGTTGTCCTTGACGAGCAGGTTGTACAGCAGGGGCCCGTCGGAGCCGCCGAAGCTGGCGCCGCGCCCGTCGGGCGACGGGGACGGCTCCAGGTAGTCGTGCGTGAGCAGGATCCCGTTGCGGTCGGAGTACCGGTCGAAGATCGACGCCGCCCACTCGGCCTCGCCGCGCGTGACGCCGTAGGACAGGCCCACCACCACGAAGTCCAGACCGCCGGCCGAGAACAGGTCGTAGTGGTTCTCGTTCGAGCCCGGCGTCATGGTGCCGCCGTAGGTCGCGTCCGCCCAGCCCTCGGCCAGCTCCTCGTACCGCTCCGGGCCGAAGTACTGGTCGTACAGCTCCGGGTTGGTGCCGGACTGGTTGTCGTGGTTACCCGCGACGACGCCGTTCGGGATGCCCGCGGCGTCGATGCGGCCCTGCGCCGCGGAGGCGAACTCGAGCTCACCGTGGACCTGGTCCTCGAGCTCCGGCCCGAAGGCCCGGATGTTGTTCTCGATGATGTCGCCGGTGTGCGCGACGTAGGCGATCTTGCGCTCCTCGGCGTTGTCGACGATCCAGTCCACGACGCCCGTGTAGCCCTTGGCCCAGATGGCGCGCTCCTCGGCCGTCTCCTGCTCGACGGCGCCCTCGGACAGGTACTGCGTGTCCGTGTAGTGCACGAGCGAGAAGTCGTAGTCGTCGGGGTCCTCGAACCGGTCCTTGTCCCCGGCGTCGATGTCGTCGGCGAAGGGGTCCTCGCCGGTGACCATGGCGTGGACCTTGCCGTCGTCCACGTAGTCCCGGGTTACCGCGCCCTCCAGCACCGTTCCGCCGTCGACGGCGCCGCGCGCGGAGGCGACGACGTCCCAGGCGGACGTTCCCGGGTTCCAGGCCCGCAGGCTGACGAGGCGGGCGGGGTCGGCGGTGCCCTCCCAGCGCAGGACCGGCGCCTCGACCTTGCCGTGAATCGGCACGTCGAACCGCTGGTAGGTGACGTCGCCCGAGGCCGGCGATGCCGCCGACCTACCGTCGCCCGGCGCGAGCGCCCGGGTGCTCAGCTTCTGCTGGCCGGGCACCCGCAGCCCGGTCGGCACGCCCACGCTCTCGCCCTGCCAGGCCTCGGCCGGCGTGAGGATCTCCGCGGCGGAGAAGCGCGCGGTGACGTCGCCGCCGTCGGGCTCGCTGACCGTCGCCTTCAGCGTCGCGGTCCGGCCCACGCCCGTCGTGCCCGACGCCGGTGCGACGTCCGCCGGCGCGTCCGGGATCCCGGCGCTGACGAAGCCGATCTCGTGGGTGACCTCGTTGCCGAGGCCGTCCGTCGCGGAGACCGCGAGGGTGTGGTCGCCGGCGGACAGGCCGGGGCCGACCGGGTCGCCGAGGGCGATCGGGTCGCCGTCGAGCGTGAGGTCCGGACCCTGGACGACGCCGGAGGCGTCGTCCACCGAGACCGCGAGCGGGACGCTCGAGGTGAGGCGGTCGCCGTCGGCGGGCGTGGCGTCGACGAGTGCCGGGCCGGTGTTGTCCGTGAACAGGGCGCGGGTGGCGGCCTCGCCGGTGGTGGAGGTGGCGGCGAGCTCGTGCTCGCCGTCGGGCAGCGTGGCCGTGTCGACGTCGGCGCGCAGGCCGCGAGCGGAGGCGTCGACCGTGAACGTGAGCGTCACATCGCGCAGTGCGGTGCCGCTGGAGCCGCAGGTGCCGTCGCCCATCGCATAGGAGGGCTTCAGCCCGACGCCGACCGCGGTGCCCACGGCGGGCGTCAGCGCGAGGTTCGAGATCGTGAAGTCGTCGCGGTTGCAGTCTCCCGGGAAGGTGCCGGTGACGACCTTGACGGTGTTCTCGCCGGGGCGCAGCCACTCGTTCGGGATGGCGACGTCGGCGCGCTGGCTCGCGTACGAGCCGCCCAGCGGCGTCTCGATGCCGTTCACCACGAGCTTGTTCGCGGCCTGGCCGTCGACGGCGTTGGAGCCCACGTTGAACGAGAACGCGGCGTCGCCCGAGCCGAGCGTCTCCGTGGCCTCGACCGCGTCGCCGTCGACGGTGAGCTCGGCCGTGGCGCCCTCCCCGCTCGCCGGGCGCGCGCCCGTGACGGTGACCGTGCCGTTGGCGAGGGTGCCGTCGACCGGGGTCAGCAGCGGGGCGCCGGCCGGCGCGTTGTTCACGCGGACCGTGTGCGCCGTCAGGTCGCCCGACGCGGTGCGTGCCTCGATCGTGTGCTCGCCGTTGGTGAGCGTCGTCGTGTCGAGGTCGGCGCTCAGGCCCGTGGTGCCCTGCGGGTCGCCCTGCACGAAGAACTTCAGCTCCGCGCTCAGCAGCAGGCTCGTGTTGGTGCCGCAGCTGCCGTCGCCGAACGAGTAGGTGTACTCGTTCTCCTCGCCGTCGGCCAGCTCGCCGAGCGGCTCCAGCGCGAAGTCGGAGAGCACGAAGTCGTCGTGGTTCACGCCGCAGTCGGTGGTGATCGTGCCCGTGACGACCTCGACCGTGTTCTCGCCGGTCACGAGGTACTCGTTGGGGATCTCCAGCTCGACGTGCTTGCTGACGGCGTCGGGCAGGTAGATCGGCTCGGAGCCGTTGACGGACACGTAGTTCTTGTAGCGCGCCTCGGTCGAGTTCGTCGCGACGTCGTAGCCCAGGATCGAGGTGCCCAGCGTCTCGGTGGCGCCCGGCACGTCCGTGCCGTCGACGGTGAGGCGCTCGACGTCGTCGCCGGGGGCGACGGGCTCCGCCGAGACGGGGACGGTGCCCTCGAGGAACGCGCCGTCGTCGGGCGTGAGGATCGGGCTGCCCGACGCCGGAGCCTCCGGCTCGTGCGAGGCGGTCGCCGTCGCGCTGGCGGCGAGGCTGCCGGTGTCCACGGGGGCGGCCGACGACGACGTCGCAACCCACCCCGTCATGGCGAGGGTCGCAACCGTGACCGCCGCGACGAGGCCGGCCTGCTGCCTGGTCCGCTGTCTCGCTCGGTGATTCCTGGTGACTGGCCGCATGGCCGTCCTCCCTGTGCTCCGTGACGATGGACGGCGCTGAGCACGCCCGCGAGACAACCTCGCCTGGGCGAATGAACGGAACGGGAGCGGAAGGCAACTGGAGGACAAACTGTGCGGTACCTGGATGAATTGCCTGGCCAGTGAGGCGCACAGGGCGGGTGAAGTTCGCGGGGCTGTCTAGGCTGACGCCATGGCGAACCTCGACGACCAGATCCAACTCTGCTGTCTCCTGTGGGCGCACCTCGGCCAGGAGGCCGGGCTCACGGCCTACGAGGACCGCGTGCTGGCGCTCGTCCCGGAGCACGGCGGCTCTGTCCTGCAACGCGCGGTGTCGGACGGCGCGGCAGGCCGGCCGCACGAGGTCCAGCTCTACCGGTTCGCGAGCCAGGCCGCCTTGGACGGGTACGTCGCCGACCCGCGCCGCGCCGCGTTGGCCGAGGAGCGGGACCGGGTGGTCGCGCGCACCGAGCTGTTCCCGGTGGCCCTGGTCTGAGCCCCGGCCGCTCCTGACCCTGGTTCAGGAGGCTCGGGAGAGCCGTAACTGACGGGTTTGCGGCTCGTCCGGGCCTGCTGAACGTGAGTCAGCGACCAGCTCGGTGGCAATGGCGAAGGCCCCCACCGTGGTGGGGGCCTTCGCCGTGTTGTGCGCCATCATGGACTCGAACCATGAACCCGCTGATTAAGAGTCAGCTGCTCTGCCAATTGAGCTAATGGCGCCTGCGACGGAAAGATTACCAGGGCTTGGACCCTCTGGCGCACCGCTTTCTCCGCCTCGCGACGGGCCCTCGACACCGCCCCGAGGAGGGGCTGCTGGACCGTCGCGTTGGTGCGCCATCTAGGACTTGAACCTAGAACCCGCTGATTAAGAGTCAGCTGCTCTGCCAATTGAGCTAATGGCGCGCAACGGGAAGAAACACTACCAGGACCAGCGGCGTCACCGGAAACCGAACGAGCAGCTCGGACCTGTGAACTGCGCGACATCCGGGCGCTGCCGACCGCCGCTACGCTCCGACACCATGACCGTCACCGACACCAGCGCGGACACCCCAGCCGAGGCCGCAGAACAGCCCGAGCAGGCCGTGGTGCTGCGGCGCGTGCGTGCCTGGCTGACCGTGTTCATCGTCGGCCTCGTCCTGAGCGGAGCGACAGCGTTCCCTCTGGTGACCGAGGTTCGCTGGGGTCATGAGCTCCTGCTCGCCTGGGGCGTCGAGTCGTGGCTGCCGAGCCTCGTCGACTGGTTCGCCCGTGTCCGGGAGGGGCTGCAGACCACGGCCCAGGACTACCCGTTCATCGCCTACGGGACCGACTGGCTCGCCTTCGCGCACCTCGTCATCGCCGTCGCGTTCTGGGGGCCGTTGCGCGACCCGGTCCGCAACATCTGGGTCATCGACTTCGGTCTGATCGCGTGCGCGGGGATCATCCCGCTGGCGCTGATCGCCGGGCCGATCCGGGACATCCCGTGGGGCTGGAGCCTCATCGACATGTCTTTCGGCGTCTTCGGCGCGATCCCGTTGCTGCTAGTGCGCCGCATGATCAAGCGCCTGGAGCGGCTGCAGGCCGACGCGCAGCCCGCTTGACCAAGCCCGTCTGTCTACAGGTACAACCCCGTGGCGCCGTCCGCCTCGTCGCGTTCGGCCACGCCGTGGACGTCGCGCTCCCGCAGGAGCACGTAGTCCTTGCCGCCCAGGTCCACCTCGGCGCGATCCTCCGGGTCGTACAGGACGCGGTCGCCGACGGCGACCTGCCGCACGTGCTCGCCCTTGGCCACGACCTTCGCCCACGCGAGCCGCTTCGGCCCGACGGCGGTCGCCGGGATCACCAGGCCCGCCGTCGACTGCCGCTCCGCCGAGTCCGTCTCGGGCTCCACGAGGAGCCGGTCGTGCAGCATGCGGATCGGGAGGGTCATGGGCTTGGTCACAGCGTTCGTCGCAGCGGGAGTGCTCACAGGACAACGCTACCCGGGAGAGGCCGGCCGAAGGACTACCGTTACGGCCATGACCATTCGTCTCGACCCCGGGGACAAGGCTCCCGACTTCACCCTGCCCACCGCCGACGGCGCCACCGTCCGCCTCGCCGACCTGGCGAGCGGCACGGACAAGGGCGTCATCGTGTACTTCTACCCGGCGGCGGCGACTCCGGGCTGCACCAAGGAGGCGTGCGACTTCCGCGACTCGGAGGCGTCGCTGCTGGGCGCGGGCTACGCCGTCGTGGGCATCTCCCCCGACAAGGTGGCGAAGCTGGCGAAGTTCGCCGAGGCCGAGTCCCTCACGTTCCCGCTGGCCTCCGACGAGGACCACGCGACGCTGGAGGCGTACGGCGCCTGGGGCGAGAAGCAGAACTACGGCAAGACGTACGTGGGCGTCGTCCGCTCCACGGTGGTGGTGAACCCGGACCTGACGGTCGCCGAGTCCTTCTACAACGTCAAGGCGACCGGTCACGTGGCCCGGATCCGCAAGGTTCTCGGGCTCGACGACTGATGAGCTCGCCCGCCGACCTGCTCGACATCGACGCCGAGCTCAGCGACACCGAGCTGGCCACGCGCGACCGCGTGCGGGAGTTCGTGGACCGCCGCATCCGGCCGGACATCGCCCGCTGGTTCGCCGACGCGTACTTCCCGCGCGAGCTCGTCCCGGAGCTGGGCGAGCTGGGGCTGCTCGGCATGCACCTGCACGGGTACGGCTGCGCCGGGCGGTCGGCGGTCGAGTACGGGCTGGCGGCGCAGGAGCTCGAGGCGGGCGACTCCGGCATCCGCACCTTCGTGTCGGTGCAGGGCTCGCTGGCGATGTCGGCGATCCACAAGCACGGCTCCGAGGCCCAGAAGCAGAAGTGGCTTCCCCGGATGGCGACGGGCGAGGTGGTGGGCTGCTTCGGGCTCACCGAGCCCGGTGCCGGCTCGGACCCGGCGAGCATGACCACGCGCGCCCGCTTCGAGCCCGGCAGCGCGGGCGGAGAGGGCGGCGAGTGGGTCCTCGACGGCGCCAAGAGGTGGATCGGCATGGCCTCGTTCGCGGACATCGCGATCATCTGGGCCAAGGTGGCGGAGCCCCAGGACGGCGGCGGCGAGCGCGACCGCGTGCGCGGCTTTATCGTGCCGACGTCGGCCCCCGGGTTCTCCGCGGTGCCCATCGAGCCGAAGCTGTCGATGCGTGCCTCGGTGCAGTGCGACATCACGCTGGAGGGCGTCCGCGTACCGCCGGACGCCCTGCTGCCGGAGCACCCCGGACTGGCCGGGCCGTTCGCCTGCCTCGACGAGGCCCGCTACGGCATCGTGTGGGGCGCCGTCGGCGCCGCGCGGGACGCGTTCGAGGACGCGCTCGCGTACGCCCAGGGGCGCGAGCAGTTCGGGACGCCGATCGCGGGCTTCCAGCTCACGCAGGCCAAGTTCGTCGACATGGCCCTGGAGATCACCAAGGCGCAGCTCATGGCGCTCCGCCTGGGCCGGCTCAAGGACGCGGGGCGCCTGGAGGGCCACATGATCTCGGCGGGCAAGCTGAACAACGCGCGCATCGCCATCGACGTCTGCCGTGAGGCGCGCACCGTGCTGGGCGGCAACGGCATCACGCTCGACCACTCGCCGATGCGGCACGCCAGCAACCTGGAGTCGGTGCGCACCTACGAGGGCACGGACGAGGTGCACACGCTGGTGCTCGGGCGACACATCACGGGGATCGCCGCGTTCCGCTGACCTGCACGCCCGCCTGCCCGTAGACTGTGCGCCGCGCGCGAGTGGCGTAATTGGCAGCCGCGCCAGGTTTAGGTCCTGGTGTCTTCGGACGTGGGGGTTCGAGTCCCCCCTCGCGCACTGTGGGACGACAGACGGCGACGGCCGCCTCCGGTGCGGAGGCGGCCGTCACTGCTCAGCCGGGTCAGCTCTGCCGCGTCAGTTCTGCTGCGTCAGTTCTGCTGCGCGGCGAGGTCCTTCTTCACGACCTCCATGTCGAGGCCGCGTACGGCCTCCACGACCTCGGCGAGGCCCTTGGCCGGGAGCGCGCCCGCCTGGCGGAAGACCAGCACGCCGTCGCGGAACGCCATGAGCGTGGGGATCGAGGTCACCTGCGCGGCGGCCGAGATGGCGGGGTTCGCGTCGGTGTCCATCTTGGCGTGCACGATGTCGTCATGCTTCTCCGAGGACGCCTCGAAGACGGGTCCGAACATCTTGCACGGCGGGCACCAGTCGGCCCAGAAGTCCACGAGGACTATCCCGTTGTCGCTGACGGTCTTCTCGAACGTGGCGTCGGTGATGTCGACGGTGGCCATGTGGCGATTCCTCTCGTTGTGCGTCTCCCTGGTGCAGCACAGTTCTGCCCTCAGCTATTCCGGGAATGCCGCTGGCGTGACCAGAACGACAGTGCTTGCGGCCATCCGACGGCGCGGGGGTAAGGCACCGCAGGGCGCGAACTGGTAGAACGGACCCGTGACGGACACTGCCGACTACCCTTCCGACGATTTCTACTCCGACCCCTCCCAGGTGTCGGGGTGGCTGACCGACGAGGACCTCGCCGTCGTACGGGCACAGCTTCCGCTGGTGTACGTCGACGCCGTGCCGGTCCGCGTCGACGACTCGGGCGACGTGGTCGCCGTCGGGCTGCTCCTGCGGGTGAACACCCAGGGCACGATGACGCGGGCCGTCGTCTCGGGGCGCGTCATGTACCACGAACGGCTCCGGGACGCGCTGCTGCGGCACATCGAGAAGGACCTCGGCCCGGTCGCGCTGCCGCAGGTCCCGCCGTCGCCGCAGCCGTTCACGGTCGCCGAGTACTTCCCGACGCCTGGGATCACCGCGTTCCACGACCCGCGCCAGCACGCCGTGTCGCTCGCGTACGTGGTGCCGGTGACGGGCGACTGCCGCCCGCAGCAGAACGCCCTCGACCTCGCCTGGCTCACGCCGGAGGAGGCCTGCGCGGACGACGTCCAGGCCGAGATGATGAACGGTCAGGGCATGCTGCTCAAGCAGGCGATGGCCCACGTGGGCCGGCTGCCCTGACGTAGCGCTTTCGCCGTCGGCCGCACCGTCAGGGCAATACTCTCTGGCGGCTCGGCTCGGCGTGCGTGGACGAGCACTCCTCCAGGAGTGCACATAGCCTAATCCTTGATACCTGAAGATGTCGGTTCCCGTTGCGTATACGCAACAGCCCGCCACCCCAGTCCAATCAAGGAGAGGCTCGATTGAGCGGGCACGTGTTCGTGGACGAGACCAAAGCGCGCGACTACCTTCTGGTCGCAGTTGCCATCGAGAGCGCCGATCTCAAGGCAGCACGATCCACGATCAGACTGTTGACGATGCCCGGCCAAGCACGACTGCACATGCATCGCGAGAGCGACTCGCGTCGGCGCAAGATCCTTACGGAGATCTCCAAGCTACCGATCGAGGCAACGATCTTTCGGGCCGTCGGAGCGGATCGACCGCGGCAAAGGGAAGCTGACCGTCGCAAGGCATGCCTCAAGGAACTCGTCAACGGCGCGATCCGGGACGCGCGGACAAGCATCTGCCTCGAGCATGACGACAGCATGATCCAGGTGGACCGCAGCGTCCTCATCGCAGTGACCAAGACGCACAGTGCGGATAACGCACTTCAGTACCGTCACGACCGCGCAGCAAGCGAACCTCTGCTCGCGCTGCCCGATGCCATCGCCTGGGCATGGGCACGCGGCGGCGAGTGGCGGCCTCGATGTGATGACATGGTCACGAAGGTGATCGACACCTGAAATGCGCGAAGCCCGAGCGCACAGCCGTCCGGCTGGCTCTCGGGCTCACTTCCCTCCGCTTAGCGCGGCGGGCTGCCCTCAGAATAGGCCGCCGCCGCTCAGATCCGCAACGCGAATCAGCTCCCCGGGCCCAGGTCCAGCACCGGCCAGTCCTCCAGGTCCGTGCGCATGCGCCGGTCGTGCGTGGCGACCACGACCGCGCACGGCGTGACCTGGAGCGCGCGGGTCAGCTCGTCGACGAGGTCGATCGACAGGTGGTTCGTCGGCTCGTCGAGGAGCAGCAGGTGCGGCGCGTGCAGCAGCGCCCGCGCCAGCTCGAACCGGCGGCGCTGCCCCGCGGACAGCTCGGCGAGCGGCCGGTCCAGGTCCTCCTCGCTGAGCAGACCGAGCCCCGCGACGGGCACCACGTGGTCCGGGTCCAGCTCGCCCGAGGCGAGCAGCCGCAGCGCCTCGTCCGCGTAGGTCTCGAACCCTGTCAGCAGACGCGCCTTCCCGGTGATGGGCGCACTCTCCTGGCCGACGACGCCGATGCGCGCCCCCGGCACCACCGACCGGCTCCCCCGGTCCAGCCCCAGGGTCCCGGCCAGCGCGCCGAGCAGCGTCGACTTGCCCGTCCCGTTCGGCCCCACGATGAGCAGCCGGCCCGACGGCGGGATCGCTATCCGCGTGCCGGGCAGGTCCACGCGGGCTCCGCCGTCGTCCCCCACACGCGGCGAGCGCACCTCCACCACCGGATCGCTGGGGTCCCAGCCCGGCGACATCGCCGGGAGGTCGGGGAACCCGAGCTCCACCGGCGGCTTCGGCACCTCGATCGCCTCCGCCTCCAGCTTCTGGACGAGCCGGTCGGCGGCCTTGACGTGGATGCGAGCACGGGTGGCGCGGCGGTGCCCCTGCGAGCCCTTGGGCGGGCGCCACGCGTCGGACAGGCCCTCGTACGCCTCGTCGAGCTGTTCCGCGAGCGCGGCGGCCCGCTTGCGCTCGGCACGGTAGCGCTGCCGCCAGCGGTGCAGCGACTGGCTCTTGGCGAACCGGTAGGCGAGGTAGCCCGGCTGCCCGTACAGCACGGGCTTGCCGTCCCAGGACGGGTCGAGGTCGAGGATGGCGGTGGCGACGTCGTCGAGCAGCTCGCGGTCGTGCGTGACGAGCACGACGCCGCCGCGCCACGCGACGAGCTCGCCCGTGAGGAACTCGATGGCGGAGTCGTCGAGGTGGTTCGTGGGCTCGTCGAGCAGGAGCAGGTCGGAGCGCTCGGCGAGGCGGCAGGCGAGGCGGACCCGGAACCGTTCCCCCACGCTGAGCTCGTCGAGCCGGCGGGCGGGGTCGCGCGGCGCCCCCAGCCGGGTGAGCGCCACCTCGACGCGCCGGTCGGCGTCCCAGACGGCGAGGTGCTCCGCGAGCGAGAGGGTGCGTTCGAGCACGGCGAGGTCGCCCGAGCCATGGTCGAACGCGGAGGCGGCGGCCTCCAGCTCGGCGGCCGCCGTCCGCAGGCCGTCGAGAGTGCGCGCGACCACGTCGCCGATGGTCTGACCCGGCGTGGGGTGCAGCTCCTGCTCGACGAGCGCCACGCTGCCGTGCCGGCGCACGTCGCCCGACTTGGGCTGCAGGTCGCCGGCCAGCAGATGGAGCAGGGTGGACTTGCCCGACCCGTTCTCGCCGACGACGCCGAGGCGCGTGCCGTCGTTCACCGTGAAGCTCACACCGGCCAGCACGTCCCGCCCCGGGTACGCGAAGGCCAGTTCCTGGGCGACGAGGTGCATCCGCCAAGCCTACGGGCCGTTTGCCCGTGAGCCGATCTGGTCCGTAGTTTCCTTTACGCGGTATTTGTCTCGGGTGAGGATGGCGGCAGCCCACAGCGCGCCAGCGCCCGCATCCCTGGAGAGACGTGCCCCAGACCACGCCTGCCCTTCGCCTGACCAATCTGCTCCTGACGCCCGGCACCCGGACGCGCAGGGACCCGGACGCCGTCTTCGACCGGATCGTCGCGCGCGCCTCCCGTGGCCGCATGCCGCTGCGCGCCGAGTACGCGGCCGACCTGGACCACCTCCGGCTGGCCCTGCGCGCCTTCGCCGGCTTCCCGGGCCTGAGCCCGCTCGGCTGGATGGCGGGGCAGGGCATGGTCGAGAGCCGGGTCCGGAACCGCGTGGTGGTGGGCGACCTCCGTGCCCGGCACCCCCGTATCGCCGACGAGCCGGTGGACGCCCCGGTGTTCGTGGTCGGCATGCCGCGGACCGGCACCACCCTCACCTACAACATCCTCTCCAGGTCGCCCGCGCATCGCGGGCCGAAACTCTGGGAGATGACCCACCTGGGCCTCGCCGTCGACGACGGCGCCGAGGCCGCGCTGATCCGGCGCACCCGGAAGAAGTACGCCATGGTGTCCCGGCTCAGCCCCACCTGGGACACCATCCACCCGCTCTACGCGGAGGTCGAGGAGGAGGACACGTTCATCCGGGCCCACTCGGAGCTGCACGCCTCGGCCGTGCCCATGCCGGACTACCTCGAACGTCTGCGGACCTTCGATCACCGGCCGGACTACCGCTTCCTGCGCGACACGCTCCAGGTCCTGTCGTACGGCCGTCCCGCGCGGCGCTGGGTGCTCAAGCACCCGGCGAACCTCTTCCACATGACCGAGATCCGCGACGTGTTCCCCGATGCCCGGTTCGTGTGGACCCACCGCGCCCCTGAGGTGGCGCTGGCCTCGCTCTGCTCCCTGGCCGAGTCCTCCCAGCGGCTGCACCGGTACGAGGACGCCGTCGACCTCGCGCAGATCGGCCGCGACTGGCTGTCGATCATGTCCGACGGCGTCGCGCGCGCCCTCGTCGAGCGCGCCGAGCTGGGACCCGACCGCGTGCTCGACCTGCCGTACGGTCGCCTCACCGACGATCCGGGGACGGCGCTGCCAGAGCTGTTCGGGCGGCTCGGCGCACGGTGGGGCGCAGCCGACGACGCGAACCTGGCGATCGCGCGTGCGGCGCCCGGGCAGCGCGCCCCGCACCAGTACAGCCTGGAACGTTTCGGGCTGAGCCACGCCGAGGTCCACGCGGCGTTCGCGGACTACCTGGCCCTGCTCCCAGCCCTGCCGAGGTAGAACCAGGGCGAGATAGAACCACTGCGGAGGCTGGAGTTCTACCTCGCCAGAGTTCTACCTCGCCCTGGTTCTATCTCGCCAGAGTTCTACCCAAGCGAATCCGGGTCAGTGCGTCAGAGCGACGACGCCGAGCTGTACAGCGTCTGCGCGACGCTGCCCAGGTACGGGCCGAACATGTAGGTCCGCAGCCTGCCGCCGTTGTACTTGAAAGAGTTCACCGAGTTGAGCGTGCCCAGGCCGGTGGACTCGTTGTAGTTCACGAACCACGGGCCGCCGGACGAGCCGCCCGTCATGTTGCAGTTCAGGCCCTGGTCAGTGCTGCCGCCGTAGGTGTCCTGCACGACGGTGCCGTGGCACCACGCGATGTCCGAGCCGTCGTACGGGCTGGCCTGCGGGTAGCCGAACGAGTACATGTACTGGCCACGCGTCTGGTTGAAGCCGATGGCCTGCCCGCCGACGACGTCGGTCAGGTGCGCCCCGTTGAGCGTGTTCATCACCGCGAAGGCGACATCATAGTCGAAGTCGCCGCTGTTCTGCCACTGGGTGGTGGTGGTGAGCTGGCGGGCCGTGAAGGTGCCGTAGGGCCGGGCGCCGTCGTCGTAGCCCGGGACGAACGCCCAGTTCGTGGCGTAGGCGCCGGGGCCCTCGTTGACGCAGTGGCCGGCGGTGAGGACGACGTCCTCGTTGCCGGAGCTCACGGCGCTGCCGGAGCAGACGTAGTTCACGCCGGCGAGCGTGAAGAACACCTTGCCCGTGGTGTCGCGGATCTCGCCGCCACCGGTGTAGTAGCCGCCGGTGAAGTCCGCGGCCGCGGCGGGCTTGGCCTTCGCCTGCGGGACGACCGTCGGCCGGCCGACGGCTACGCTGCCGCCCGCCGAGGACTTGTCCTTGCCCGCCACCAGGACGTCGCCGGGCACCGCGTTGCGCATCCGCTGCGGCGTCCAGTACTCGACGACCCTGTCGTGCGCCGCCCGGGTGGTCGCCGCGCCGTGCACCGCGACATCGCTGCTGGTCGGGCTCGGCTGGGCCTGGGACGGCGCGCCGAACGCGACGGCCGCGGTGCCGCTCAACGCCAGGGCCGCCAGGCCACCCAGAATGATGCGGGAGAGGTTGCTTCGCATGCTGCCTCCTTGATCACAAGACCCACCGGGACGGTGGGCCGGGAGGATCCTGGAACCCGGATGATTCAACAGGTGGCACGGCATATGTCCGCTATGTAAACCTTCTCCGCAATGCGGCTTTTTCTGGCGCAGCCTGTCAGCGCGAGCCGCCCGCAGCCGGGGCTACCCTCGACGCGTGAGCACCACCGCCCCCGCCTCCCGCACCGCGCCCGTCTGGCCCGCCGCCGTGGCCGACGCCGTCGCCGTCCTCGCCTTCACCGTCATCGGCATCGCGTCGCACGACGGGTCGCTCGTCGCCGCCTTCGGCCGCGTGGTGTGGCCGTTCGCGCTGGCCGCGGCGATCGGCTGGGCCGTGACCCGCGCGTGGCAGGACCCGGCCCGCGTCTGGCCCACCGGCGTGCTGATCTGGCTCGTCACCGTCGTGGGCGGCCTCGCGCTGCGCGGCGCCTCCGGCCAGGGCCTCGCCTGGTCGTTCGCGCTGGTCACGACGATCTTCCTGGCGATCACCATGCTCGGCTGGCGCGCCCTGACGGCGGCCCTCCGCCGCTCCCAGGCCCGCGCGGACTAGGCGCCGAGCACCTCCAGGATGGCCGGGGCCAGCGCGCGGAACGCCTTGCCCCGGTGCGAGATCGCGTTCTTCTCCTCGGGGTCCAGCTCAGCGGCGGTCCGACGGCGGCCGCCGTCGACCGGCGCGGCCTCGTCCGGGACCAGGATCGGGTCGTAGCCGAACCCGTTGGTCCCGCGCGGCGCCGTCTCCAGCACGCCCCGCATCTCGCCGGTGCGCACCTCCTCGCGGCCGTTGGGCGTGACAAGCGCGGCGGCGCAGACGAACCCGGCCTGACGATGCTCGGGGCGCACGTCCCCGAGCTGGTCGAGCAGCAGCTCCAGGTTCGCGACGTCGTCCCCGTGCTTGCCGGCCCAGCGCGCCGAGAAGATCCCCGGCGCCCCGCCCAGCACGTCCACTGCCAGGCCGGAGTCGTCGGCGACGGCGGGCAGCCCGGTCGCCGCGCACACCGCACGCGCCTTGATGAGCGCGTTCTCGGCGAACGTCACGCCGTCCTCGACGGGCTCGGGCGCGCCGGCCTCGGCGGAGGTGATCAGGCCCCCGTCGGGCAGGTCGAGGCCCGCCCCGGCGAGGATCGCGCGCAGCTCGCCGACCTTCTTGGCGTTGTGCGTCGCGAGCACGATCCGGGCGGCGGGCGGCACGATCAAGGGGTCCATGCCCCGATCATGCCAGCCGCCGCCCACACCCCTGCTTTCTCAGCTGGGGCTTCGGCAGGCCGTTGCCTCCTCAGGCCGTTGCTCCCGCAAGCGCGGGCTCCGGCTGCCCGACGACGGCGGCCTCGACCGACACCTCGCCAGCCGCCGGCTGATCCACGCCGGCCGCACCGTCCTGCGCACCACCCTGGTAGGTCCGGCTCATCATCCGGTACTGCCGGCTGGCCAGCGCCGCCGCCGTCAGCACCAGGCCGAGCACCGCCAGCAGCATGAGCACCAGCGCGATCCCACGGGCGGGCCCGGTGCCGAACCAGCCGCCGATCAGGTCCGCGCCGGCGCCGTCGGTCATGAACGGCTGGAACACGAACTCGGTCAGCGGGCTGATGAGGAACGCCGTCAGCGGCGCCGCCACCATCTCGAGGCTGTTCGCGAACCCGAGCACCCGCCCCTGCCGCTCGTACGGCACCACCTTCTGCATGACCGTCTGCTCGGACGCCTCGGCGAACGGCATGACGAACAGGTAGACCGCGAACCCGGCGATCAGCAGCACGGCGCTGTGCTGGATCGGCAGGAGGAACGTGGCCGCCCACATGATCAGGTTGACGACGAGCAGCGTCCGCAGCGGGTTGCGCCCGACGCCGCGCTTGGCGACGACCAGCCCGCCCAGGATCATGAACACGCTGATCCCGCCCCACGCGAACCCCCAGGCCTGGACCGACATCAGCGACAGCCCGTACGGGTCGGCCAGCGCCATCAGGCCGCCGCCGAGCAGGTTGTTCAGCAGCGAGAAGCCGATCAGCGCCCACATCCCCGGGATCTGGCTCACCAGCCGCAGGGTCCCGCGCAGGTCGACCCTCTTGGGCTCGCCTGTCGCCGCGGCCTCGGCGAGCGAGTCCGGCACCTGCAGCCGGTGCAGGTGCACGACGGCGGCGGCCAGCACGACCACGGCGACGACCAGCACGCCGAGCATCCCGCTTGACGCGACCAGCAGCCCGCTGATCACCGACGTGACGAGGTGGGAGATGCCCGACGTCGTGCCGACGAGGCCGTTGGCCCGGTCGCGGCGCGACTCGTCGAACAGCGCGGTGACGACGGTGGTCATCGCGATGCCCCGGACGTTGCCCGCCATGACGCCCGCCATCACGAGCAGCACGAGCGCCCAGAGCCGGAGATCCGCCGGGTCGGTCCACGCCGCCGCAGGCGAGGCCAGGTACAGCCCGAGCGCCGCGACGTAGAACGCCAGCGACACGGCCGCCGAGACCTGCATCACCGTCTTCTTGCGGTGATGGTCGACGAGCGACCCGAACCACACGCCGGTCGAGACCATCGCGACCAGGAAGATGCCGGAGATCACACCGGCCGCGAAGACGGATCCCGTCTCCAGATACACCCAGAACGTGACCGCGAACCAGACGGTGAAGTTGACCACCGATGCCAGGCTCACGTTCACCAGGAGGTGCGCGAAGGTCCGCACCTCGGGGTCCTGCATGCGCAGTCCCGCCACGCCGTCCGACGCCGTCCGCGTCTCGTTCGCGCTCATCTGAAGCTCCTCGAGTCCCGGGTCCTTGTGAACCCTCAGCCCTTTCACTACGATCTTCGTAGTGATCATGCAGGGCTGACGGAGCGGGTCGCGGAGAGTCATCGGTCCGGCACCAACGAGTTTTCCGGGCCGGGGACGTCGGTCAGAAAGCGGGACTCGACGACGGGAGGGCATCATGAAGCGCGCGAGCGGCAAGTCCACCTGCCCGGTGAACTTCGGGCTGGAGGCGTTCGGCGACCCGTGGTCCCTGCTCGTGGTGCGCGACGTCGTCTACTTCGGCAAGCACACGTTCAACGAGTTCCTGGCATCCGACGAGGCCATCTCGCCGAGCGTGCTGTCCGCGCGCCTCGACTCGCTGACGGACGCCGGCATCCTGCGGCGGTCCTGCGACCCGGCCGACCGGCGCCGCGTGCGCTACGACCTCACGGAGCGCGGCCTCGGCCTGATCCCGATCATGGTCGAGATCGCCGAGTGGAGCGCCGCGCACGACCCCGACACGGTTGCGCCGGCGGACTGGATCGCCCTCGTCCACGAGAACAAGCCGGAGATGCTCCGGCGCTACACCGAGACGGTGCGCCGCGGCGGCAGCGTGTTCGTCGGCGAGGACAGCGTCGCCGCGCAGGTCGAGGCCGTGCGCGTCTAGGTCAGAGCCCCCGCGCGGTCAGAGCTCCCGCGCGAGGGCTTCCTGCTGAAGCTTGGCGAGCTCGGCGGTGCCGCCCACGGCGAGGTCGAGCAGCGAGTCGAGCTCGGCGCGGTCGAACGGCGCGTGCTCGGCGGTGCCCTGCACCTCGATGAACTTGCCGGCGCCCGTGACGACCACGTTCATGTCGGTCTCGGCGCGGACGTCCTCCACGTAGGGCAGGTCGAGCATCGGGGTGCCGTCGATGATGCCGACCGAGACGGCAGCGACCGAGTCGGACAGCACCTGCTTGCCGCCCTTGATGTGCCCGTGCCTGCGGCCCCAGGCGATCGCGTCGACGAGGGCCACGTAGGCGCCGGTGATCGCGGCGGTGCGGGTTCCGCCGTCGGCCTGGAGCACGTCGCAGTCCAGGACTATCGAGTTCTCGCCGAGCGCGCTCATGTCGACGACGGCGCGCAGCGACCGGCCGATGAGCCGCGAGATCTCGTGCGTGCGGCCGCCGATCTTGCCCTTCACGGACTCGCGCGGGCTGCGCTCGTTGGTGGCGCGCGGCAGCATCGCGTACTCGGCGGTGACCCAGCCCTCGCCGGAGCCCTTGCGCCAGCGCGGCACGCCCTCGGTGAACGACGCGACGCACAGCACGCGCGTGCGACCGAACTCCACGAGCACCGACCCCTCGGCCTCGTCGAGCCATCCCCGGGTGATCTTCACGGGGCGGAGCTGGTCGGTGGCGCGCCCGTCGGCGCGGACTACTGAGCTGGTGCTGGAGGTCATGCGCCCAGCCTAAGTGCTCGCGTCGGGGGCCGTTCTGACCTGCCGGAACGTGTCACGCGTCACGCGTGGCGCGGCTCACGAGCAACGGCGACCACACGTTGTCATCGCTAGGCTTCACCCGTGAACGACGCGCCCATCGGGATCTTCGACTCCGGCCTCGGCGGCCTCACGGTCGCGCGCGCCATCCTGGACCAGCTCCCCAACGAGCAGGTCCGGTATCTCGGCGACACCGTGAACAGCCCGTACGGCCCCAAGCCCATCGCCGCCGTGCGCGCCATGGCGCTGGACGCCATGGACCGGCTCGTGGCCGACGGCGTGAAGATGCTGGTCATCGCGTGCAACACGGCTTCGTCGGCGATGTACCGCGACGCCCGCGAGCGGTACACGCAGCGCCACGGCATCCCCGTGGTCGAGGTCATCCTGCCGGCGGCACGCGCCGCGGTGACCGCCACGCGGTCCGGCCGGATCGGCGTCATCGGCACGCGCACCACCGTCCAGTCCCGCGCGTACGACGACGCGTTCCACGTCACCCCCGGCCTGACGATCACGAGCCGGGCGTGCCCGGAGTTCGTGCGCTTCGTCGAGGAGGGCCGGACGTCCGGCCCCGAGGTGCAGAAGTTCGCGCACGAGTACCTCGACCCGGTCAAGGCGGCCGGCGTCGACACGCTCGTGCTGGGCTGCACGCACTACCCGCTGCTCGCCGGCGCCATCTCGTACGTCATGGGCGAGGAGGTCACGCTGGTCTCCAGCGCCGACGAGACCGCGAAGGACGTGTACCGCACGCTCGTGGAGCACGACCTGGAGCGCACGCCCGACGTCGGCGCGCCCGTGCACCGCTTCCTGACGACCGGCGACCCGGCGCCGTTCGGGCAGCTCGCCAGCCGGTTCCTCGGCCCCGAGGTCTCCCTCGTGGAGGCCATCTGATGCGGCTCGTCCCCCTCGGGGTGTCCGGGTCGTTCCCGGGTCCCACGACGCCCGCGTCGTCGTACCTGGTGCAGGTCTCGGCAGCGGAATCGGCCGCCGCCGGCCACGAGGCGCGCGACTGGAACGTCCTGCTCGACCTCGGCAACGGCGCGTTCGGCGCCCTGCAGCGGCACATGGACCCGATGGCGCTCGACGCGGTGTCCATCTCGCACCTGCATCCCGACCACTGCGCCGACCTCTCCGGCCTGTACGTGTACCTGCGGTACCACCCCGAGCGGGGCTCGCTGCGCACCGGCCGCCACGACGCGCCCCTGCCGGTCTTCGGCCCGTCGGCCGCCGAGCGGCACGTCGCGCTGTCCTCCGGGCTGAGCGAGGGCGAGTCCATGGAGAACGACTTCGACTTCCGGTCCTGGGCGGAGCACCGGTCGGCGCGGATCGGCCCCCTGACCATCGAGCCGCACCGGGTGTTCCACCCGGTCGAGACGTACGGCGTGCGGGTGACCGGCCCGTCGGCGTCGGGCGGGACGACGACGCTCGCGTACACGGGCGACACCGACGCCTGCCCCTCCGTGGTCGAGCTCGCGCGCGACGTCGACCTGCTGCTCAGCGAGGCCGCGTTCCTCGAGGGGCGCGACGACGTCGTCGAGAGCGGCATCCACCTCACCGGCCGGCGCGCCGGCCAGGTGGCGACCGACGCCGGCGCCCGCCGCCTGCTCCTCACCCACCTGCCCGTGTGGAACGACCCGGCGGACACCCTCGCCGAGGCGCGCGGCTCCTACGCGGGCCCGGTGGAGATCGCGGAGCCGGGCAAGATCTACGAGCTCTGAGCTGTCAGTTGGCGCCCGGAGGGCGCCGTCCGCGCAGCTCCGCGAGCATCACGTCCATCAGGGTCTCCTGGGCGTAGCCCGCAGCGACGAACACCCCCGACCAGAAGCGCCGGGCGGCGCGGCCGTCGGTCGCCACCGGGATCTCGCGGCCGGCCTGCCGGTCCCACATGATCTCGTCGGTGAGCTGCATGACCTGGTCGTCAGTCTTCAGGCCGAGCCGCTCCGCGATCACGAGCCGCACGTCGGTGAGCGCCCCCGCGAACCGCTCGGCGTCCTCGCGCGGGACCCGCACCGGCGGCGGCGCCCCGTGCCGGCCCAGCGGCGACGGCGCGTCGTCGCCCGTGGGCAGGTCGAGCACCGCGGCGAACGCCTCGAGCCGGTCCACCTTCGTTCTCGCGACGTCGTTCTGCGTCAGCCGGCGGAACTCCGCGGCCATCTCCGAGTCGTCCTTGCTCGCGTCCGGCAGGAGCCGCCGCGCCGCGGGATCGGTCGGGATGCGTCCCACACCGGTCACGCCGGTCAGGCGCGCCAGGTCGGCGTCCGTCAGCTCGTCCGGGGCGAGCAGGCCGTTGGCCCACGCCTGCCCCTTGCCCGGTCCGGGATGCGTCGACGGGCCCGGATCGTCACCGTCGTCGAACAGGTCGAGGCCCGCCTCCTCGCGCAACATGTCCGCGACGTCGCGCGCCACCCGGGCCAGCACGATCCGCTCCACCGGCTCGAACCTGGCCTCGTAACCCCGCCGCATGGCGCGGAACGGAGTCATGCGGCTCCCCGCGCGCCCGACTCCTGCAGCGTCGCCCACAAACCGAACCCATGCATCGCCTGTACGTCCACCTCCATGCGCTCGCGCCCACCACTGGACACGACTGCGCGACCGTTCTTGTGCACCTGAGTCATCAGCCGTTCTGCCTTGACACGCGGGTACCCGAAGTAGCTCTCGAACACGTACGTCACGTACGACATCAGGTTCACCGGGTCGTTCCAGACGATCGTCACCCACGGGTCAGCGACCCCCGAGGCGAGGTCTGCATCGGTGTCCTCCTCGACGGCCGTCCCGGCTGACCCCAGGGGCGTGAGCAGCGGCGGTGGGGAAGAAGTCACAGGTCTCACTCTAGGCGATTTCGTCCCTCGGCTGGACACCCCTGTACAAGATTTTCGCGAAGTTGTCGCCGGGCTGTGACCTGCAACCCGCAGCGGGTCACAGGTGGCTCCCAGATCGGTCCCGACGCAGGTCCGAACGTCGGTCCATGTTCAGTCGAGCAGGCTCTCCAGCCGCAGGTCCACGGTCGGGATCGCCGGGTCGCCGTCCGACAGGCGGCGCGCGCCGCGCGGCAGCTCCGCGCGCACCATGCCGTGGTTGATCGCGGCGTTCGCCACCCCGTACGGGCCCACCCAGCGGGAGTCGACGGCGCCGTCGACGACCATCGGGGCCAGCAGCGGCCGCAGGTCGTCGCTCTGCGGCGCCCACTCGGCCACCGCGTCGTCCGGGCCGGTCACCATGATCTCCTCGACGGCGTGCCCGTCGCGGCCGTAGCGCCGCGCGGCGGCCTTGCGCCCGCCCCGGGACGCCTTGTTCGCCGAGGCCTTGGCCACCGGCTGCAGCACGCCCGACGCGTCGGCGCGCGCCACCAGCTTGTAGACCATGCCGCAGGTCGGCGCGCCCGAGCCGGTCACGAGCGCCGTCCCGACGCCGTACATGTCCACCGGCGCCGCGGCCAGGGCCGCTATCGCGAACTCGTCGAGGTCGGAGGTGACCACGATCTTCGTGTTCCGGGCGCCGAGGTCGTCGAGCTGCCGGCGCACCTCCTGTGCCAGGACGCCGAGGTCACCCGAGTCCAGGCGCACGGCGCCGAGCCCGGTACCCGCCACGTCGACGGCGGTCGCCACGCCCCGCTTCACGTCGTACGTGTCGACGAGCAGGGTGGTGCCGGGACCCAGCGCGGCGACCTGCGAGGCGAACGCCTCCCGCTCGGTGTCGTGCAGCAGCATGAACGCGTGCGCGGCGGTACCGATGGTGTCCAGCCCGTACCGCATGCCGGCCTCGAGGTTGGACGTGCCGGCGAACCCGCCGATCACGGCTGCCCGGGCCGCCGCCACGGCGGCCTGCTCGCTCGCCCGGCGGGAGCCCATCTCCAGCACGGGGCGGCCGCCGGCCGCGCTCGTCATGCGCGACGCCGCCGACGCCACCGCGGAGTCGTAGTTCAGGATCGACAGGATCAGGGTCTCCAGCAGCACCGACTCGGCGAACGTGCCCTCGACCTGCAGCACGGGCGAGCCGGGGAAGAACACCTCGCCCTCGGCGTACCCCTGGATGGTCCCCGTGAAGCGGTAGTTCGCGAGGTAGTCGAGAGTCCTGCGGTCCACCACGCCGTTCGCCTCGAGGAACGCCAGCTCGGCGTCCTCGAACACGAAGTGTGGCAGCGCTTCCAGGACGCGACCCGTCCCTGCCAGGACACCGTAGCGGCGCCCGGCCGGGAGGCGCCGCGTGAACACCTCGAAAACGCAGTGCCGGTGGGCCGTGCCGTCCGCGAGAGCCGCCTGGAGCATGGTGAGCTCATAGCGGTCGGTCAGGAGCGCGACCGACGGGCGCACCGCCGGCAGAGGTGCTGCGGGAAGCGGCCGGGGCTCGTTGACACCGTTGTCGAACGCAGGCCACGAGTCTGTGAGCGGGGCGCCGATGCCCCGAAGCTCGTCGGTCATGCACTCACGGTAGGCCAGAGAACCGACCCGGGTGGCGCGAACCGGGCCGTGGCGGCCCCCTGTCTCAACATGCGGATCCTCGTGCTCCTGTGCTGCTACTTCTGCCCGACGAACCAGCGCCGGACCTGGGCCACGCGTGCCGCCAGCTGGTCGGCCGTCGCGAGCGGCACCTCCGGCCCGCCGCACGTGCGGCGCAGCTCGGTGTGGACCATGCCATGCGGCTGCCCGCTGCGCTTTGCCCAGGCGGAGACGAGCTTGGACAGCTCCTTGCGCAGCTCCGCCGCGCGGCGGTGCTCCTGCTCGGACCGCTCGTTCTCCACCTCGCGGGACGTCGGCGCTCCCCCGCGCGCCTTGAGGTGGTCCGCCTGGCGCTGCCGCAGGAGCGTGGCCACCTGGTCGGGCTCCAGGAGGCCGGGCAGGCCGAGGAAGTCCAGCTCCTCGGCGGAGCCGAGGTCCGCGCTCGTGCCGAACTCGCCGCCGTCGAACAGGACCCGGTCGAACGAGGCCTGGGCCTCCAGCGCCTGGAAGGAGCCCAGCAGCTCGCTCGACGCCTTCTCCTCCTTGTTGGCCTCCGCGATGAGCGCGGCCTCCGGGTCGTACTCGATGCCCTGCTCCTCGGCCGTACGCGGCCGGTCGAGCGCATGGTCGCGCTCCTGCTCCATCGAGCTCGCCAGGTTGAGCAGCGGCGCGACGCTCGGCAGGAAGATCGACGCCGTCTCGCCGCGCTTGCGCGCTCGCACGAACCGGCCGATCGCCTGCGCGAAGTACAGCGGCGTCGAGGCGCTCGTGGCATAGACCCCGACGGCGAGGCGCGGCACGTCCACGCCCTCCGACACCATGCGCACCGCCACCATCCAGCGGTCCTCGCTCTGCGCGAACTCCTCGATGCGCCCGGAGGCGCCCTCGTCGTCGGACAGGACGACGGTGGGGCGCTTGCCCGTGATCTCCTGCAGGTGCGTGGCGTAGGCGCGCGCGTTGTCCTGGTCGGTGGCGATCACCAGGCCGCCGGCGTCGGGCACCGTGCGGCGCACCTCGGCCAGGCGCTTGTCCGCGGCCGAGAGCACCGACGGGATCCACTGCCCCTCCGGGTCCAGCGCGGTACGCCACGCCTGCCCCGTCATGTCCTTGGTCATGGCCTCGCCGAGCCGGGCGCTGACCTCGTCGCCCATCTTGGTGCGCCAGCGCATGTCGCCCGCGTAGGACATGAACAGGACGGGCCGGACCACATGGTCGCGCAGGGCCTCGCCGTAGCCGTAGGTGTAGTCCGCCTTGGAGCGGCGGATGCCCTCGGCGTCGGCCTCGTACTCCACGAACGGGATGGCTGACGTGTCGCTGCGGAACGGGGTGCCGGTGAGCGCCAGCCGGCGCTCGGCCACCTCGAAGGCCTCGCGGACGGCGTCGCCCCAGCTCAGGGCGTCACCGCCGTGGTGCACCTCGTCCAGGATGACGAGGGTGCGCGCGGCCTCCGTACGGGCGCGGTGGAGCGCCGGCTTGGCCGCCACCTGCGCGTAGGTGAGGGCGACGCCGTCGTAGTGCGAGCCGTGCCGGCCCTGCGAGTTCTTGAACTGCGGGTCGATGCGGATGCCGACGCGCGCTGCGGCGTCGGCCCACTGGGTCTTCAGGTGCTCGGTGGGCGCCACGACCGTGACTCGCCGGACGATGCCCTGCTCGAGGAGCTCGGTGGCGATGCGGAGCGCGAACGTCGTCTTGCCCGCGCCGGGGGTGGCGACGGCCAGGAAGTCCCGCGGGCTCGCCTCGCGGTACTGCTCCAGGGCCTCCGCCTGCCAGGCGCGCAGACTCGACGCCGTGCCCCAGGGGGCACGGCGCGGAAAGGCAGGGCTGAGCGACGATGCGGCCGCAGACGACGGTGTGTGGGGCAGCTGCTGCGGCTGGCTCGTCACTTCGAGGAGTCGCCCTCGCCGCCATCCTGCGGGTCACGGAGACCGTCATAGATCTCCTTGCACCGGGGACACACCGGGAACTTGCCCGGATCCCGGCCCGGGACCCAGACCTTGCCGCAGAGCGCGATCACGGGCTTGCCGCTCATGGCGGACTGCATGATCTTCTCCTTGCGCACATAGTGCGCAAAGCGCTCGTGGTCTCCGGGCTCGGTCTCCTGCCGGGTCTCCTCGCGCTCGAGGACGCTCGTACCGCCCTGCGTGCGGGGGTCGTCCTGCGGGTTCGAGAGTGGTTCGGTCATGGCGAGGAGTCTACGCGGGACCACTGACACCCACTCCAGCGGCAAGCGCTCCGGGACCGGTTTCGGGGCAGGTCCGGGACCGTTCTGGGCCAGGTCCGGGAGCACGACCGCACGATTTCGGCCGCGGAAAGCCTTGCGGTGGTGTCGGTGACCCCGGCTATAACTGTCGCATGTCACATCCGCGCCCCGAGAGGAGCCTCACCCTGCCCGACGACGGCACCGTCTCCCCTGCCCGCCTCGCCGACACCCTGTCCACCGCGCTCTCCGCCGACCTCGCCGACGGGCTCCCCCGCGGCCTGCCCGATCCCGTCTGGCCCGACTTCGGCGACCACGACGAGGCCGCGCGCCGCGCCGTGGCCGCGGTGGCCGCCATGCTCGGCCGCCCCGTCCCCGAACGCCCCAAGGACCCGCGCTCGTCGAGCGAGTGGCTCAGCCGCCGGTGGGACGTCAAGGAGAGCGCGCTCGTCAACGTCTCGCGCGACATGTCGCGCACCCTGCAGCGCCTGCACGCCTACGCCCTCCAGCTCTGGGTCGAGCGGCACCCGGACGAAGTCTCCCTGTTCGGCCCGGGCGGTGCCCCGCAGCGCGCCGCGCTCGACCTGGGCAACGGCACCTCGGTGAGCGTGCCCGCCGTGGCCGCCGTCCTGTTCCCGGCCGGGTCCGCGTACGAGACGCCCGTGGCCGTCGAGGTGGCGTACCGGTACGGGACGCCTACGGTCACGGCCTTCGCCCCGCCGGGCGGCCTCGCGCTCGCCGAGCAGGTCCTCGCGGACCTGACGCGCACGCTGGAGACCGAGCATCCCTACCGCGGCGGCGTCCTGTCGGCGCGGGCGTCGACCGGCGCCGTCGAGCTGACGCCGGTCAAGCACACCGTGCAGGCGCGCGGCGACGTCGTGCTGCCCGCCGAGCTGTGGCGCGAGGTCGACCTGTTCTGCTCCAGCGTCACCACCCGCCGGGACGCGCTGCGGGCGCTGGGCCACACGACATCACGCGGCATGCTGCTGGCCGGCAAGCCGGGCGTCGGCAAGACGAAGCTCACGCGCGTGATCGCCACGGAGCTCGCCGGGCCGCTCACCGTCGTGCTCGTCACGGCCGAGGTGCTGCGCACCTGGATGACCGAGCTGTACGAGGAGATCCGCGGCCTGGGCCCGTGCCTGGTGGTGCTGGAGGAGATCGACTCCGTGGCGTCCAAGGGCTCGCGCGGGGACACGTCGTTCGCCGAGTTCCTCGACGCCCTGGACGGCACCCGCAGCTCGGACGACGTGCTCACCGTCGCCACCACGAACGACCCCGAGGCCCTGGACCCGGCCGTCAAGCGCCCCGGCCGCTTCGACACGATCATCGAGGTGCCGCCGCCGGACCTCGCCGGCCGCACCGAGATCCTGCGGCTCTTCCTGCCGCCGCAGACCCCGGTCGACGTCGGCCTGGTCGCCTCCTACCTCGACGGCGCCACGGGCGCGGACCTGCGCGAGGTGGCCCGGCGCTCGATCCTGGAGCACGGCCCCGACGGCCTGAGCACCGACCGGGTCACCGACGTCGCGACGTCGGGCCGGTGGAAGCCCGCACCCGTGGCGGGGAACTACCTCTAGGGCCTGACCGGTCAGAGGCCCTGCCAGTCCGGCTTGTCGGCGAAGGTCTGCCGGTAGTAGTCGGCGAGCTGCAGGCGGGACGCCGCCGCGTCGTCGACCAGCACGGTCGCGTGCGGGTGCAGCTGCATGATGGTGGCGGGCCACATCGCCGAGATCGGGCCCTCCACCAGCTGGTGCACCGCCTCGGCCTTGGCGCGCCCGGACGCCAGGAGCACCAGGTGCCGCGCCGACATGATCGTGGCCAGGCCCTGGGTGAGGCAGTGCCGGGGCACGTCGTCGATCGAGCCGCCGAAGAACCGCGCGTTGTCCTCGCGGGTCTGCTTCGTCAGGGTCTTGATCCGGGTGCGGGACGCGAGCGACGAGCCCGGCTCGTTGAACGCGATGTGCCCGTCGGTGCCGATGCCGAGGATCTGCAGGTCGACGCCGCCGGCGTCGGCGATGCTCGCCTCGTACGCGGCGCAGGCCGCCGGGAGGTCGGCGGCGAGGCCGTCCGGGCCCTGCACCGCGCCGGGTGCCAGGTCGACCCGCGACGCGAACTCCTTCTCGATGACGTTGCGGTACCGCTCCGGGTGGTCCGCGGGCAGGCCCACGTACTCGTCGAGCATGAACGCCCGGGCCCGCGCGAACGAGAGCCCCTCCTCGTGCCGGCGCGCCAGCTCGTCGTACACCGCGAGCGGCGACGACCCGGTGGCCAGCCCCAGCACCGCCTCGGGGTGGGCCCGCACCAGGTCTTCGACGGCGTCCGCCGCCAGCCGGGCGAGCTCGCCCGGGGGCGCGATCACGACCTCCATCAGCTTCTCCTCCCGAGCTCCATCAGTTTCTCCTCCCGAGGACAGCGGCGCCGACGGCCGCGACCGGAACGTGGGTCGGCGCGAGCCGGACCCGCTCCGCCAGCTTGAGCGAACCCAGGAACGGCGACACCTTGGCCTGCTCGCGCAGCGCGTCCTGCACCGCGTCCAGCAGCTCCGTGCCGAGCTGGGCCACGCCGCCGCCGAGCACCACGTGGCGCACGTCGGTGGTCAGCACCAGCAGCCGCACGGCCGCGGCCGTCGCGGACGCGAACCTGTCCTTGACCACCATCGCCTCCTCGTCGCCGGCGCGCGCCGCCTCGAAGAGCTCGACCGGCGACGGCTTGCCGTGCCGCGACGGCCACGCCGCCTCCAGCGCCTTGCCCGACGCGAACCGCTCCAGGCAGCCGCGCTGCCCGCACGGGCACTCCGGCCCGAGCGGGTCCACGGGGATGTGCCCGATCTCCCCCGCCGCGCCGCTGGCGCCGCGCCGGAGCTGCCCGTCGAGCACGAGGCCGGACGCGAGGCCCGTGCCGAGCGCGAGGAACGCGAGGTCCTCGTTGGCGCCTGCCTCGTCGGCCGACCGCTCCAGCACGTGCGCCGCGCCGACGGCGGCAACGTTGAGGTCGTTCTCGACCACCACGGGCACCCCGCTCAGCTCGGCGGACAGCAGGTCGGCGAGCGCGAGCTCGTCGTCGTGCACGCCGAGGTTCACCGCGTGCTTCACCGTCCCGGACCGGTGGTCGACGATGCCGGGGATACCCAGCCCGACGCCCGCCAGCAGCGCTATGTCGACCCCGCCGGACGCGACGACGTCGCGCACCGCCTGCGCCGCGCCCGCGATCAGCCCGTCGGCGCCGTGCACCGTTGACCGGCGCACCGTGGCGACCACCTCGCCCTCCGGGTCGAGGAGCGCGCCGAGAATCTTGGTGCCGCCGATATCGAGGCCGACCGTGTACGCGGGCTCCCGCCCGGAACCGGTCCGGGCGCTCCCCATCCCCTTGCCGACCTTTCCCATCCCAACCTTTCGCATGCGAGGCCCGCCCCTGCTGGACGTGCCTGTCGTGGACCTGCCGCCCATCAGCCCTTCACCGCGCCGGACACCAGACCACCGGTCATCCGGCCCTGCACGATCAGGAAGAAGATCACCGCGGGGATCGCGATGAGCACCGACGCCGCCATGACCGCACCCCAGTTGGTGGCCTGCGTGGCCTGGAGGAACGTGCGCAGCCAGAGCGGCAGCGTCATCGCCTCGGGCCGTTGCATGATCACCAGCGCCGTGACGAACTCGTTCCACGCCTGGATGAAGGCGAACACGCCGGTGGCGACCAGACCCGGGGCGAGCAACGGGAACGTGACCCGCCAGAACGCGCCGGTCCGGGAACACCCGTCGATCATCGCGGCCTCCTCCAGCTCCTTGGGTACACCGTTGACGAATCCGCGCAGCGTCCAGATGGTGAACGGCAGCACGCCGGCCGTGTACACGAGCGTCAGGCCGATGATCGTGTTGAGCAGCTGCCAGCCGTCGATGATCCGGAACATCGAGACGATCATCGCCTCTCCCGGGATCATCTGGACAACGAGGATCAGCACGATGAACGTCCGGCGGCCCTTGAACTGGAACCTCGTGAGGGCCAGCGCCGCGACGAAGCCCACGACCAGGGCGATCACGAGGGTCAGGAACGTGACCCCTATCGAGTTCAGGACGGCCGGCGGGAACGGGGCCCGCTGCTGGCCGAACATCGCGGCGCGGTAGTTGTCCAGCGTGAACAGGTCCGGCGTCGGGAAGAACGCCAGGTCCTCGCCACGGATCCGGCTGTTCGGCAGGAACGACGTGCTGACCATCCAATACACCGGGAAGGCCGAGAACGCGAAGACGATGAGGGCCAGGACGCCGAACCCGGTGTCGGCGAGGCGCTTGCGGACAGTGATCACAGCTCTTCCTCCCGCAGCGTGCGCCGCACATAGGGGTACGCGATGGCCAGCATGACGACCACGAAGATGACGCCGATCGCGCTCGCCAGGCCGTAGTGTCCCTGCGCCATGCCCGTCTGGTAGATGTAGACGCCGATGGTGTTGGTCACCTCGCGGTCGCCGCCGATGTCCTGCAGCACGAACACCTGCGTGAACACCTTCAGGTCCCAGATCATCGACAGGATCACAAGGACCGTGATGATGCTGCGCACGTACGGCACCTGGATGAGCCGGAAGCGCTGGAAGGCGCTCGCGCCATCGAGCTGCGCGGCCTCGATCACCTCCTCGGGGATCTGCGTGAGGCCCGCGTACAGCGTGAACGCGACGAACGGCACGGCGCCCCACACGACGATGCAGGTCAGGATCAGGTAGAACGACCACGGGTTGAGCAGCCAGGAATGGCCGAACCACCGGTCGCCGGTGATCGCCGTGAGCAGGTTGTTGATCACGCCGTACTGGGTGTCGAAGACCCAGCCCCACACTGTGGTGGCGGCCAGCGACGGCATGGCCCACGCCAGCAGCAGGCCCACGGACACGAGGAGCCGCATGCCCTTCCCGATGCGGATCATGAGCAGCGCCACGAGCATGCCGAGCACGAGGGTGACGACCACGAGGACGACCATGAGCGCGAAGCTGCGCGCCAGCACGGGCCAGAAGCCGTCGACGTCGGTCAGCACCGTCGCGTAGTTGTCGAGGCCAACCCACTCGGCGGGCAGGCCCATGAGCTGGGCGCGCTCGTACTCCTGGAACGACATGACGACCAGCCGGAGGACCGGGTATCCCGTCAGCACGCCGAGGATGACCATCGTGGCCGACAGCAGGAGCCACGGCAGGAACGGCTTCCGGCTCGGTTGCCGGATCTCTTGGCGCGGTGGCGCCGGTGGGTCGAGAACTGTGGTGCTCATGTCCTGTCTTCCTCGGAGGCGGTCGACAGCCCCTCCGCTGGAAGAGCGACCGCGAGCATCAGGCGGGCAGTGGTGTCCCGTCCCGCCCGGGCTTTCTGGGGCCGCGCCGGGCGGGACGGGATGTCTGACGCTGACCAAGGTCAGCTGTTGAGGATCTCCTCGATGTCCGCGTCGAGCTTCTCGGCGACGGTCTTGACGTCCTCGCCGGACGCGATCTTCGTGAAGGCGGTCTGCAGCAGCTTCTTGGACTCGACGTCCGCCCACTTCGGGGAGGCCGGGGTGAGCCTGGCGTTGGCGGCCGCCTCGGCGGCGGCCTTGCCGATCGACGTCGACTGGTCGACCTTCTCGAAGAGTGACGTCTTGGCCGGGAAGAGGCCGATGCCGGCGAGGATCGACTGGTACTCGTCGCTGAGCAGGATCTCGTAGGCGCTCATCGCGAGGTCCGGACGTGCCGACTTCGCCGCGATGGCGATGTTTGAGCCGCCGGCGAACACCTGCGCGGCGCCGCCGTCCTTGCCCGGCAGGGCCATGCCCTGGAGGTCCTTGCCATAGGTGGACGCGCAGCCCGGCACGCCCTCAGGCTCCTTGGGCTTCTCCGGGGCGTTGATGGACCACTGGATCCAGCTCGGCGCCGAGAGGAAGGCGACCTTGCCCTCGCAGAACGGCACCTGCAGGTCGGTCTCCTGGGCGTCGGCCGGGGCGTTGTTGCCCTTGGTCATGATGGTCTGGATCTGCTCGAGTCCGGCGAGGCCGCCCTCGGAGGAGAAGCCCGCGTCCCAGGTGCCGTCGTCGGCCTGCTCCGCGACGTAGCCGCCGTTCTCCCAGATGAAGGGCAGCGCGTTGTACCAGTCCTGGCCGGGCCAGTAGACGCCGGACAGGTCGTCGGTCTTCAGGTCGACGGCGGTGTCGACGTACTCGTCGAGCGTGGTCGGCACCTTGGTGTCGCCCAGGACCTGCTCGGAGTAGAAGACGACGCGCGAGCCCGAGTAGTACGGCAGGGCGTAGTGCTTGCCCTCCCAGTCGCCGGCCTCGACGAAGCCCGGCAGCAGGTCCGAGCCGCCCAGGTTCTCGAACTCGTCAGGGGTGATCTCGCGGAAGTAGCCGTTCGAGGTGAACGCGGCGGCCTGGGTGTTGCCGATCTCGACCACGTCGGGGGCGTCGGAGCCGGCCAGCGCCGTCGTGTACTTGTCGACCAGGCCGTCCCAGGCCTGCTCCTCGATGACGAGGGTGCTGCCGGGGTTCTCCTCCTCGAAGGTCTTCTTCAGGTAGTCGCGCGCTTCCTTGGGCGTGTCGGTGCCGACGAGCCAGACCCGGACCTCGCCGGGGCCGGTCTCCTCGGCGGTCGGGGCGCCGCCCGCGTTACCGCACGCGCTGAGCGCGAGAGTCAGGGTGATCGCCGACGCCGCAGCGCCGACGAGTCGGTTTCTGTTCACGTGTCTTCCTCCCGGGATGCGACTGTGTGTCGCAGTGCCTGATGAAAAGCGGTGCATGGTGAGAGCTCGAGCGGAAGCTCGATGAGACGCCTGCCGCCGACACGTGCGCACTGGTGCTCACGAGACCCCCAGCTGGGCGGAAAGCACGAGGACGGCGGCGCCCGCCAGCACCACGTCCTCGTCGAGCGCGGCCATCCGTAGCTGCAGGCCCGACGTGATGGCCGGCATGGTGCGCTGACGGATGGTGTCCAGCGCGGCCTCGCGGAGCGGGCCGTCGAGCAGGTCTCGCGGACCGCTCAGCAGCACCTCCGAGAGGTTGAGCGCGCTGACGACCGGGGCGAGGGTCACGCCGAGCACCCGGCCTGCCGACGCCAGAGCGGCGTCGGAATCTTCCTTGTTCTTGTCCGCCACCGCGCGCCGCAGCGCCGGCACGGACAGGACGGTCTCGAGGCAGCCCACGCGGCCGCAGGCGCACTGGTCGCCGTTGTCGACCACGGTGACGTGGCCGATCTCGCCCGCGGCGTCGCCCTGGCCGTGCACCCGCACGCCGTCGACCACGACGCCCGCGCCGACACCGGCGCCGACGGTGACCACGAGCATCCCGGAGCTGCCGCCGCCGTAGGTGAACTCGCCGAGCGCCGCCGTGTTGGCGTCGTTCGCGACGTGCACCGGCAGGCCCATGCGCTCGCCCAGGATCTCGGCGAGCGGCACGTCGTACCAGCCGCGGTTGGGCGCCTCGATCACGCGCCCGTCCAGGTCGATGATGCCGGGCGAGCCGACGCCGACGCCGATCACCGGGTGGTTCGCCGCGGCCACGAGCCGGCGGACGAAGCGGGTGAGCAGGTCGACGAGCTCGTCGCCCGTACGCCCGTCGATGTCGAGCTGACGGCGCACCACGATCTCGCCCGTGAGGCTGAGGACCGCGCCGCGCATGCGGCCGTGCTCCGTCAGGTCGACGGCCACGATCTGGTACGCATCCGTGCGCAGGCCCACCAGGATCGCCGGCTTGCCGACGCGCTGGCCCGGCCGGGTGCCGAGCTCCTCCACGAGGCCCTCGGCGATGAGCACCGAGACCAGGTCGGAGATGGTGACACGGGTGAGCGAGGTAGCTCGTGCGAGGTCGGCCCGGGAGGTGGGCCCCTCGTGGAAGAGGTGCTGCAGCACCAGGGACCGGTTGTGCGCCCTGGCGTGCTCGGGAAGCACCTTGGACGTCGCTCGCAAGCGTGCGCCGAGCCCTCGCCCGGTGCTGTTGCGTTCTGTCTGCGTCGCCATGTTTGTTAGTAGACCTCCTTAACAGAGTCCTTGTCCATCGCCCGATCGGACCCGTAACAAGACTGTTACGTGGATCACGTATGCCCCTGGCGCTGAACATGCCCTGTCGACGTATGCGGATTACTTCACGTGCCTGACGAATCCGAGCCTGCCGTACCTTGGCGTGACGAGCACGACGTGACCGCACCGTGATCAAAATCCCCGCAAAACCGAAGAAAAAACCGGTCACCAGGCCCACAAGTTCACAAAGGGATCACAGTTCTCAGGCGGGGCACGTTGGGGCCCGACATGGCTCCTACGCTCGTCCCATGAAGCGCAACCGGTCAGCCAGGGGGGACGCGGGCACGCCTGCGCGCCGACTCGTCCGCACCCTCCTGACGGCGGTCGTCGGGGGGATCCTCGTGGCCACCCTCGCCGCCTGCTCCGGCGGTGGCGCGGGCGCCGGCGACTCCGGGGCCGGACGCAGCGGGATCGTCGAACCGGGCACGGCCTCGGACTCCGTCACCGAGGCGACGGGCGCCGTCGGCATCACCGAGACCTCCGAGGAGGGGGTGGACCGCGAGCTCGTGACCACCGGCAACGCGACGCTCGCGGTGGACGACCCGTTCGACGCCGCCGAGCAGATCGCCGACCTCGTGGAGGAGGCCGGCGGCCGGGTCGAGGCCCGCGACGAGCGAGCCGCGACCGACGGCGAGCCGGGCAGCGCATCGATGACGCTCCGCATCCCCGCCGACCGGGTCTCGGCCACGCTGGACGCCCTCGACGAGCTCGGCGAGGTGCGCGACCGCCACGTCGAGACCGTGGACGTCACCGGCACAGCGCAGGACCTCGACGCCCGCATCGAGGCGCTGCGCACCTCGACCGGCCGGCTGCTCGAGCTCATGGCCGACGCCGAGCGCACCGCCGACCTCATCCAGATCGAGGCCGAGCTCTCCAGTCGTCAGGCCGAGCTGGACTCCGTGGTCGCCGAGCGGAACCGGCTCTCGGACGAGGTGGCGATGTCCACGCTGAACGTCGAGATCGTGGCGGAGGGCGGCCCCGCCGCCCAGGCCCGGCCGGGCGGGTTCGTCGGCGGGCTGTCCGCGGGGTGGAGCGCGCTGGTGATCACGTTCAACGTCGTCGTGATGGTGCTCGGCGCGATCATCCCGTGGCTCGCGGTGGCCGGCGTGGTGCTCCTGGTGGTCGTCGGCATCCGCCGGCAGCTCGCCAGGAACCACCCCACGCTGCCCCCCACGGCGGCCCCGGAGCCCACCCCTGCGGACTGAGCCTCAGGCGGTGATCGCCAGGGCGTCGATCTCGACCAGCATCTGCTCGTGCGGCAGGCCGACGAACACGGTGGTCCGGCTCGGCAGCACGCCGCTCGGGCAGTGCTTCGTCACGAACTCGCCGTAGGCCTCGTTCATGGCCGCGAAGTCCTCGCGCTTCGTGAGGTAGACCCGCAGCATCACGACGTCGTCGAACGTCGCGCCGCTCGCCTCGACGATCGCGCGCACGTTCTCGAGCGTCCGCGTCGTCTGCGCGGCGACGTCACCGGCGTGCACGTACGTGTTCGTCGCCGGGTCCATGGGGCCCTGCCCCGAGACCTGCACGAACGGCCCCTTGCGAACACCCTGGTGGAACGTGTGCGCGGGCGCGGGGGCGTCCGGGGTCGAGAGGGCGGTCTTCGTGGTCATCAGTGTCTCCTTGCTCGGGTCGTGCGGTGGGCCAGGTGCGGGGTCAGAGATCGATCGTGACCTGCTCGACGACGTCGTCGCCGCGGGTCACCAGGGCGGTGCGGTACTTGTCGAACGTGGTGCACGGGTGCGAGATCCCGAACCCGACGACGTCGCCGGGCCGCAGCGCGCCCTCGGCCGTGGGGTCGACGGCGAGGTAGCCGTGCTGGTCGTTCAGCGCGGTCACCTGCACGCCGGCCAGCGGGCGGGCCTCCCCCAGCCGTCCGGCGGCGTCGGGGGTGCGCGCGACGAGCGGCGTCGGCAGGTCGATGTCGAACGACACGTCCCGGCGTCCTAGGCCGCAGATCACCAGCCCGGGCTCGGGCGTGGACAGCACCACTGCCCAGATCGTGATCGCGGGCCGCAGCGGCTCGGTGCCCAGGCGCGTCCACGGGTCGACGCGCAGGTAGTGGCCGTGGTCGTGCGTCACGTACGCGCCCGACCGCAGCACCACCCGGGTCGGCACGTCCTCGCCCGCCGCGTCCTGGACCGGCACGGGGAGGCGCCGCACGACGACGTCGGCGAACGTGCTGCCGCCGGCGCTCAGGACCACCGGCCCGTCCACGAGGCCCGCGATCGCGGCCCCTGCCACGCGCACTTCATCGCACCACCGGCCGACGGCGCCCAGCTCCTCGTCGCTGGTGCCGCTCGCGACCGACCCCTCGTAGCCGGCGATGCCGACCAGCCGGAGCCCGGCGTCGTGCACCCGGTGGGCGAGCGCCACGGCGTCCGGCACGCTGCGCGCCCCGGTGCGGCCGCCGGGGACCCCCAGCTCCACGAGCACGCCCAGGCGCGCGACGGCCTCCGGCGCGGCGCCCGCGAAGCCCGCGGCGAGCAGGTCGACTCCCCGCGCGGAGTCCACGTACACCCAGACCTCGTCGGCGGCAGTGTCAGCGGCGGCGGTACTGTCCGCGGTGTCGGCGCCGAGCGCCGAGCGCAGCCAGGCGATGTCCCGGGGGTCGACGATCTCGTTCGCGAGGAAGACGCGGCGTCCTGACCCCTGGACGCCCCAGCCGAGCACCGTCCGGAGCTGGGCGGGCGTGGCCACGGTCGCGCCCCACACCCCGCTCGCCGACTGCCGCTCCCAGATCTCGCGGGACAGGTGGGTCTTCACGTGCGGCGCGTGCTCGACGCCCGCGCCCGCGAACGCGCCCGCCACGGTCGCGATGTTGTGGTCCAGGGCCGCCTCGTCGAGCGTCAGCAGGGGCCAGGTGAACATGGGGTCGTCGATACGCGGCACATCCCACATCTTGCCGCGCGATCTGAGCTGCGGGCCAACCGGCCGGCTGGCCGGGCCGGGGCTCGTCGGGCTACTGCTCGGGCTCGGGCCGTTCGGGCCGGGACGGCTCCGGGAGGTTCTCCACGCCGCCGTCCTCGCGCCAGCCGCCGATCCCCGCCCAGCCGCCGACGGCGGTCTCCGCCGCCAGGTCCCGCGGGTGGCCCTGGACGCCGGGCCGGGTCTGCCACGGGTGGGGCCCGGCGAGCGGGCGGTACTCGACGCCGTACGCGTCCAGGCGCGGTAGGTGGCACCGCTCCAGGCGCTCCAGGAACTCCTTCGACGCCGCCGAGCCCGGCTCCCGGTCGGCGCGCGGCGACCACATCACCTCGGCGAACGCCGCGAGCCGCGGATAGGTCGCGTAGTCGACACGCCGCGCACTGTCGAGATGCTCGGTCCACACCTGCGCCTGCGCTCCCAGCAATCGCCCCGCCCTCTGCTGAGTGCTGGATTTTCGCCCCGCTTTCCGGCCTTGAACGGGCGAAAGCCCAGCACTCAGCGGGGCGGGGAGGGGATCGAAGGCGTAGACGTCCTCGATCGTGCGGAGGAAGCCGACCGGGATCGGCTCCTGCGGGTGGGTGCCCGCGCGGTGGTCCAGGTAGACGGCCTGCTCGGGCGCCATGACGACGTCGTGCCCGGCCGCGAGCGCTGCCGCGCCCTGGGCGTAGCCGCGCCAGGACGTCACGATCGCGTCGCGCGGCAGCAGCGGCGACATCGCCTCGTCCCAGACGACGGCGCGGCGCCCGGCGTCCGACACGTGCTCCGCGAGGCGGGCGACGAACCAGCCGTGCAGCTGCGCGACGTCGGGGGCTCCGTCCGGCCCGAGCAGGCCCAGCGCCCTGGCGCGCTCGACGATCCAGGGCGACTCCCGCCAGAGCGTGGGCGGCACCTCGTCGCCCCCGAGGCCGATCCAGGGCCCGTCGAACACGTCGAGCACCTCGTCCAGCACGTGCCGGAAGAACGCGAGCGAGCCCTCGGACGGGTCGAGCACGTCCTGGCTGATGCCCCAGGTGGTGCGCACCCCGTTGCGCTGTTTGCGAGTGCCGAGCTCCGGGTAGGCGGCGACGGCGGCCTCGACGTGGCCGGGAACGTCGATCTCCGGGACCACGATGATGCCCCGGTCGCGGGCGTAGGCGACGATCTCGCGCAGGTCGTCCTGGGTGTAGAAGCCGCCGTGCGGACGGCCGTCGCCCGAGCCGGTGCGCCAGGTGCCGGCGGTGGACTCACGACGCCAGGCGCCGGTCCGCGTCAGCTCGGGGTAGCGATGGACCTGCACCCGCCAGCCCTGGTCGTCGGTGAGGTGGAGCTGAAGCACGTTCAGCCGGTGGGCGGCGGCGAGGTCGATGAACCGCAGCACGTCGTGCTTGGGCAGGAAGTGGCGGGCGACGTCGAGCAGCACGCCCCGCCACTCGAACCGCGGGTGGTCCGCGATGCGCACGACCGGCAGCTCGAGCGGGCGGGTACCGCTGCGCCGGTAGGCGGCCGGGCCCGCGAGCTGCCGCAGGGCCTGGGCGGCGGCGTGCGCGCCGGCAAGGTCCGCGGCGTCGACCCGAACCGAGCCGGCAGCCCCGGGGCGGTCCCCGGTCGGGCGCACCCCGATGCGGTACCCGCCGGCCGGCAGCTCGGGAGCGAGGGCGAAGACGACGCACTGTCCGGTCGAAGGGTCGGAGCCACGATCGGTCGCCGAGGGAACCAGGTCGAGGCCGAAAGCCTCCTCCGTGACATGCCGCCACCAGCGCGCGGCCGGACGCAGCGCGGGGTCGGTCTCGACCTTCGCGCCGTCCTCGACCAGCACCGAGCCACCCGGAGCCTGCGTCGACGCAGGCTCCGGGACGAGGCCAGGTTCTCCGGGGTGTTGCACGGCGTCACCCTAGCGCGGCGCCCCGTCGAGACGGTGATGTTAGGCGCCGTTGCGCGAGAGCGCGCCGCCTCGAGGGCCGCGCGCTCCCCCGCCCCGGAGCTCCGTCAGGCCGCCGGGCAGGACACGTCCCGCTCGGGCATCGTGCCGTCGACCAGGTAGGTCGTCGCGACGTTCAGGGCGCACGGGTTGTCGCCGAGCGCGTAGACGCCGTGGCCGCTGCCGTCGACGGTCACCAGCCGGGACCGGTCACCGAACTTCTCGTGCAACCGCTCGCCGCCGGCCAGCGGGGTGACCGGGTCGCGACGGTTCTGCAGGATCAGCACATTGTGCGGCCCTTCGTCGGCGATCTGCACCGGCGGCTCGATCGGCTCGGGCCAGTAGGCGCAGGGCAGGATGTTGGCCGAGGCCGCGCCGAACATCGGGTACCGCTCGCGGTCCTCGGCCACGGCCTTGCGGTAGGCGTTGACGTCCTCCGGCCATTCGACGTCGTTGCAGGTCGTGGCGAGGAACACCGACAGGGCGTTGGAGAGCGGCGCCACCTCGGCGTCGGCTGCGGCGGTCGGCGCGGCGCCGTCGAAGAGGTTCGCGTCGAGCAGGCTCCGGGCGGCAGCGGCGTCGCCGGCCCGCAGCGACTGCGAGGTCTGCGCCGTCCGGCCGTAGATCCGCTCGCTGTAGAGCCCACCGAAGACGAGCTGGCGGAACAGAGCGCCGTCGACGCCCTGCACGGGGTTGCCGTCCAGCTGCTCGGCGGTCTCGAAGTACTCGGCGCGCACCTGCGCCGGAGTCCGGCCAAGGCCGTACGCGGCGTGTCGCTTCGCCGCCCACTTCGCGAAGTCGGGGAACGTCTGCTCCACCCCCTGGGCGAACCGACGGAGGCCCTCCTGGTCCAGGTGCGTGTCGCCGACGATGCTGTCCAGCACCACCCGGTCGGCCGTCTCGGGGAACATCGACGCGTATGCGGCGCCCAGCGCGGAACCGTAGGAGTAGCCCAGGAAGCTGGCCTTCTCCTCACCCAGCGCCGCCCGGATGCTGTCCAGGTCGCGGGCCATGTTCGCCGTCGACACCTGGCGGAGCAGGCCGTTCTCGTCGTTCGCCGCACACTGCTCGGCCGCGGCCTCGACGACCTCGGCCCGCTCGACGACCGCCGCGTCGTCGACGGCGTACGGCGGGACGTTGCCGAAGTAGTCGCCGTCAGCGGCGAACCCGCAGTCCACCCGGGTCGAGTGACCGACCCCGCGGGTGTCCATGCCGATCAGGTCGTAGGCGGCCAGCACGCTGTCGGGCAGGCCCTGGGACGCCAGGAGCGCCGACTGCGCGAGCCCGGAGCCGCCGGGGCCGCCCGGGTTGAGCAGCAGCACCCCGCGGCGCTCGGCAGGGTTGTCGCTGGCCAACCGGGAGAGCTGGAGCTCGATCTGCTCGCCGTCGGGGTCGGAGTAGTCCAGCGGCACAGGCACGCTCGCGCAGGTCAGGACGTAGGGGCTGGCTTCGGCCGCGACGTCGGGCGGGCAGGTGCCCCACTCCACCTTCGCGGCGGGCTCCGCACCGGGCTCGGCGCCGTCCCGCCTGACGTCGGCCGCGGCCGGCACCGCGAGCGCGCCGGCCAGGCCCAGCACGGCCAGCAGGGCCACGCCTCGGCCGCGCCGTCGTCGCGGTCGGACGGGGAGCTGCAGCACGCGGATCGGGAGCGGATGCGGGGAACTGAAGTGGATTCGCTTCATGTACCCACCCTCCGGCGGGACTGGCGTGCCGGTAAGTGCCGCCGATCACGACCTCGCCCGGAGGAATGCCCGGTCCATGCATGACAGATGTCATTCGCGCCGGAGCACCGGCTCCAGCGCCGTCAGCACTGCCGGGTCATCGATGGTCGACGGCACGGCGGGGTGCTCGCCGTCGGCCAGCTGGCGCATGGTGCGCCGCAGGATCTTGCCCGAGCGGGTCTTCGGCAGCCCGGCGACGATCTCCACGTCCTTGAATGCGGCGACCGGCCCGATCTGGTCGCGCACCGCGGCGACGAGCTCGGCCGCCACCCCTGCGGGGTCGGCGCCCGCCTTGAGCACCACGAACCCGCGCGGGACCTGGCCCTTGAGCGGGTCGGCCGCACCGATCACCGCGCACTCCGCCACCGCGGGGTGCGCCGCGAGCACCTCCTCGATCGCCCCGGTCGACAGCCGGTGCCCGGCGACGTTGATGACGTCGTCGGTGCGGCCCATGACGTAGACGTACCCGTCGTCGTCCACGTAGCCGCCGTCGCCCGAGAGGTAGTAGCCGTCGTAGGCCGCGAGGTACGACGAGACGTACCGCTCGTCGTCCCGCCACAGCGTCTGCAGGGTGCCGGGCGGCAGCGGCAGGCGGATCGCGAGGCTGCCCTCCTGCCCCGGCCCCGCGACCGTGCCGTCGGGCAGCAGCACCTGCACATCGAATCCGGGTACCGGGACCGACGGCGACCCGGGCCGGGTCGGCATCGGATCGAGCCCGCGCAGGTTGGCGACGACGGCCCACCCGGTCTCGGTCTGCCACCAGTGGTCGATGACGGGCACCCCGAGGATGCGCCCGGCCCACTCGTACGTGCCGGGGTCGAGCCGCTCCCCCGCGAGGAACAGGTGCCGCAGGGAGGTGATGTCGTGGCTCGCCACGAGGATCCCCTCAGGGTCCTCCTTCTTGATCGCCCGGATCGCGGTCGGTGCGGTGAACAGGGCCTCCACGCCGTGCTCGGCGACGACCCGCCAGAACGCCCCGGCGTCGGGCGTGCCGACGGGCTTGCCCTCGTACAGCACCGTCGTGGCCCCCACGATCAGCGGCCCGTAGACGATGTAGGAGTGGCCGACCACCCAGCCGACGTCGGACGCCGTCCACCAGACCTGGCCCGCGCCGATGTCGTAGATGTTGCGCATGGACCAGGCGAGGGCGACGGCGTGGCCGCCGTTGTCGCGCAGGATTCCCTTCGGCTTCCCCGTCGTGCCCGACGTGTACAGGATGTAGAGGGGGTCCGTCGCCGCGACCTCCGCGCACGGCGCGGGATTCGCCCGCCCGGCATGCAGCGCAGTGGCCCAGTCCAGGTCGCGCCCCTCGACGAGTGTGGCGACGGCCTGCGGCCGCTGCAGCACCACGCACGACGACGGCGCGTGGTCGGCCAGCTCCAGGGCCCGGTCCAGCAGCGGCTTGTACTCCACCACCCTTGTCGGCTCGATGCCGCACGACGCCGACACGACGACCTTGGGCTGCGCGTCGTCGATCCGCACGGCCAGCTCGTTCGCGGCGAACCCGCCGAACACCACCGAGTGCACGGCCCCCAGCCGGGCGCAGGCCAGCATCGCGACGACGGCCTCGGGCACCATCGGCATGTAGATCACCACGCGGTCGCCCTGCCCGACGCCGAGGTCGCGCAGGGCGCCGGCGAACGCCGCGACATCCTGGAGCAGGGTGGCGTAGGTGATCGTCCTGGAGGTGCCGGTGACCGGGCTGTCGTAGATCAGGGCCGCCTGGTCTCCGCGGCCCGCGATCACGTGCCGGTCGAGCGCGTTGTAGCAGGTGTTCAGCCTGCCGTCGGGGAACCAGCGGTAGAACGGCGGGCTGTCGGCGTCGAGCGCACGGGTCGGCTTGCGGAACCAGGAGATCACGGCCGCCTGCTCGCCCCAGAATCCCTCGGGATCGGTGAGACTGCGCCGGTAGACGTCCGCGTAGTCGGCCATGTGATGCCCTTCCGCTCCGGCGTGCGGACCCCGGTGTCCCCGCCGCTGCCAGTGTGCCTCGGACGTGCGGCGCCGTCGAGCGGCAGGCCGCTGTCAGAGAAGCAGCCCGAGCTCCGCGGCGTGCTCCGCGGTCCAGGCCGCCTGGCGCCGCACGTCGTCGGGCACGCCGAGCTCGGCGAGCCGGACCATGGCGGGCTCACCGGCCCGGGCACCGGCGTCGATGCCGTCGGCGCACCGGCGCTGCCACCAGAGCGCGGTCGGCACGAGCTCGGACCGGTCCAGGGGCCCGTAGGCCTCGCACACCGTCACGAGCGCCCGCGCCGCGCTGCCGACGTCGCTTCCGGGCCCCAGCGGGACGAACTGCCAGACCAGGTGCGCGACGTCCTCGATCCGCCGGCCCGGGCCGGCGATGTCCCAGTCGACGAACGCGACCGGCTCGATCCCACTCGTGCCGCGCCGGAACACCGTGTTACGCGGGTCGATGTCGTGATGGCACACCACCTCGGAGTCCCCGGCGAGGGCGGTTCCGGCCGTCAGGTCGTGCAGCTCGCGCACCAGCCGGGCGAGCGCGGCCAGGCAGGACGGCTCCGCCGCGGCCCGCCGCATGCCGTCGTCCGCTCCGCTGAGGCCGTCCAGGTAGCTGAGCACCTCCGTCGCGGGCGGCTCGACCCGCAGCAGCCGGGGCGCGCCGCGCCAGCCGCGCTCCGCGAGGTACCGCAGCAGCTCGTGCACGTACTCGTGGCGGTCCGGCATCGAGCGGTGTACCTCGTCGCCCCGCCGTGTCACGGTCGAGACGAACCCTCCGGACAGGGCCTGTTCGTCGTGGTGCTGCACGGCCCCAGTCTCTCGCGGTCGGCCGCTGGTGCCAGGCGCCCGACGGATGTCCGGGCATGCCTATGGCCGCCGTGAGGGTCGGCTCGCGGCGGTCGCCGGGTCAGCGGGTATGTGCCCCGGGCGTGTGAGCCCAGGAGAGGTCGGCCGGGCGGGCGCGCCGGGGTGGCCGGCGCCCGGGGCCGGTGTTCCGGGGTGGCCGGTAGGCGATCGCGCCCCGGTCACGGCCGGTGTGGCAGCCGATCGAGTACCGGCTGCGTGGGATCCGTCCCTTGCCTGGTCCGCTCATACCGACGGCGGGGGTCCACCCCGGGACGGCATCGCGAACCGGCACCGGTGGTGCGGGCGCGACAGACACCGACGTGTGCCCCGTGGGCATGGTCGTCTCCACCGCGTGCCGGCCATCGACCTCGGTGACCTGCTGCACCCATCCCGGTGCCTGCTTCGCGTGATTACACCGAGCACACAGTCCTTGGCCGTTGTCGAGGCTGGTCGCACCGCCTTCGGCATACGGCGTGATGTGGTCGATATGCCGTATCGGGGCGTCGCACCACGACGAACCACAGATGCCCTGCCCCCGGGCATGCAGCAACCGGGCCAGACCCTGCGGGTAGAACCGGGACGTCGACGTCGTCGCCAACAACCGACCACGCGGGTCCACATAGACCGCGCGGAGCCACGCCGCGTCCGCGTCGAGCCCGTGCGCCACCAGGCTCCGCACCACCGGGGCCGGGACACTCCCCACCCCCGCCGGAGCACCCTCCAGCACCACGGCGGGCTGGTCACCTCCGGCCAGCAGCGTCTGGTCCGAGACCAGCAGACTGATCGTCACCGGGACCTCATCAGCCTTGCCCGGCTCCCTGCCGGTAACACGCTCGATCAGCGTGTCCGCCATGATCTGCCCGGCACCCCGCTCATCACCCGCCGCCTTCGCGGCGTCCGCGTGCGCCTTCAGCAGGGCGTACGCCTGCACCCCCTGCTGCATCGGGACCAACGCCGTCAGATACACCATCAAGTCCGGAGCAGGCCGCACCGAGACACACCGCTCCGACACCGCCTTCGCGTTCCGCTTCACACACGCGTGGACGTCCAACCGCGCGGCGAGCTCCCTGACCCGCGCGACCAACCGCTTCGTGCCCATCCGGGCCAGCGCCACCAGGTTCGCCGGCCCGCAGATCTCCTCATCGATCTGGGCACGGTGCTCGGGCGAGAGATGCGACGTCTCGCGCACCATCAACGTCGCCCGCCACGCCGACAACACCCCCGCACGCAGGGCATCGAACGTGTGCGGCATCCCGGTGACCCACACTCGGGCCGTGCCCAGGAACACCCCGCCCGCATGCGGGCTGGCCTGCATCGCGGAACCGATCTGACTCGGCACACCACGACCCCGCCGCTCAGCCCGAATACTCTGCCGGGCCTCGTCCGCCTTCGTGGCCTCCTCCAACGCCACGACAAGCCGGCCCTGCACCGCGGTCACGGTGTTCTTCACCGCCTCCAGCTCACCCAGCAGATCCACCCACTCGGCCTGCACCTGCCTCGACACGGACGACGCCGTGTCAGACCCGCCTGGCAGGATCATGGTCGCCAGCAGCTCACGCAGCGCCCGAACACCGGCCGCGTCGGTAGCCACGCCATCGAACGGCACGGACGGGTCGGGCCCGTCGGCCGTTCGGGGTGGCATCTCACCGGTTCGCGTCATGACACCAATCTATCGCACGCACGTTCGCATCGCCCGCCAGAACGGCCTCATCTGCCAGGAGCAGAACCCGCGCGCGACGAGCGCGCCTCGCTGCCACTGGCGCTTCGGGCGGGGCAGTCATCGAGTCCCCCGGAACGGCGGTCCGGCAGCCGCGCAAGCGCCGTCGTCGTGACGACACATGCCGGGCATGAACCCGCGACGCGCACAACGCCGGCTCCTCGGTGCCGAGCTGGCCGGCATCTTGCTCCTGAGCGCATGCGCCGGCCTGGCAGGCCCGGCGTCGGACGGGAACGAGCCCGACGACGCACCGGCGGCGGCCGACCCGGCGGCCACCGCGCCGCCCACCCCGTCGGCGTCGGGACAGGTGTCCGCCGTCGCGACCGTCCTCCAGGAGGGCGACGGCCCGCCCGTGCTCTGCCTGGGCGGGGTGGCCGAATCGTTCCCGCCCCAGTGCGGCGGCCCGGAGATCGCCGGGTGGGACTGGGACGCCGTCGAGGCCGATTCCGCGCAGGGCACGACCTGGGGCGAGTACGCAGTGGAGGGCACCTGGGACGGCGAGACCTTCCACCTCACCAAGGCTGCCGCGGCCCCGACCGAGCGGCCCGCACCCCCCGAGGACCCCCGGCTCGATCCGGACAACGCCGGATCGGTCGCACCGGACACGCCGGAGCCCGAGGCTCAGGCGCTACAGAACGACGTGTTCGACGACCTCGACGGCCTCACCGGCTGGATCGAGAACGGCTACGTCTGGGTGACTGTCGTCTACGACGACGGCAGCATCCAGCGCTACGCCGACGACACGTACGGCGCCGACACGGTCGCTGTGCAGTCCGCACTGCGCGACGTCGAGTAGGCCCGCCGATCGGACCTAGTCGTCACGCGCCGTGACGTGGCCTGCAAGGATCCGCCCGAGGAACCAGGTGGCCGACTGCGCGTAGTCGAACGAGTGGTTGACATGCGTGGCGTCCGGGCGGGCGGCGTCGAGACCGGCGTGCAGGAGCCCCCACGCGACCTCACGGACCATGTTGAGGTACTTGAAGTCCTGCAGCGCGGCCGCGTGCTGGTCGTCGAACTCCCCGAAGTAGGCCTCGATGAGCACGCGATCCTCCGCGGGGGTGTACGCCTCGTGGAATGCAGGGGTCGCCAGGTCGAAGTACACGTTCCCGACGCCGGAGAGCTCCCAGTCCAGGACGGTCAGCCGCCCGTCGTCGGCGATGACGTTGAAGCGATAGAAGTCGTTGTGGCAGTAGGCAATGCGGTCGCCGCGCACAGCGGCGCGGGCCTCGATCGCGTCGACCTTCCGCAGCACGCCGTCCAGGCGGTCGGGCATCGACACACCCAGGCGGCGCGCGCCGTCCAGGTAGGTGCGCACGAGCCAGAACGGGTCGCACCGCCGATCGACGCCGTCGAGCGCGTGCACCTCGGTGAGGACCCGGGCCAGCTCGCGGATGTACCGCGGCTCGTGGGACTGCTCGGCAGTGACCAGTGCGCCGGGAACCAGCGCGGTGAGCAGGTAGTCGTCGCCCGACGCGAGCACCTGCGGGGCGACGCCTCGGACGGCCGCGGCTCGGATCGCGGCGGCCTCGCCCGCGCGGCTCAGGCCCAGGACGTCGTTCTGCCGGCCGTTGAGGCGCAGGACAGCGTCGACCGGGCCCGCGGTCACCCGGTAGGTCTCGTTGGAGAACCCGCCGTTCAGCGCCACGGCCACCGCGGTGGGCATGCCGGCCTCGGCCAGGATCTCGACGACATCTCTCATCAGACCGGACATTACCGGCTGCGGGGGACCGGTGCCCGGACACCACGAAGGCCCGCCGTTGACCACAGACCCAGCCACGACAGGGGTCCGGGGGCGTGCCCCCGGGGCGGGGTGTGGGGGCTCCGCCCCCACAAGACATGACGAGGGCGAGGCGGCCCGGCGTCAGCCGGGCACACCTCGCCCATCGCAGGGTGGGGTGTGGGGGCTCCGCCCCCACAAAACACGACGAAGCGAGGTGGCCCGTCAGGGCACACCTCGCTTCGAGCGGAGTGGAGCTGCCGGGAATCGAACCCGGGTCCGGTATCGGTTTTCGAGGACTTCTCCGGGCGCAGTCTGCTATGGATTTTCTCGGCCCCCGTGCTCGCGCAGACACGTTCACGGACAGGCCCAGTCATCTGAGTGTTCCCGTAGCCCCGATGACGAGAGCTACGAGCAGTGGCTTCCTAGATGACGCCGGCTACTGGGACGGAAGCAGGTTCCCAGGCCGACGGAGTTGGAAGTCGCTCAGGCGGCGAGTTCGAACTCGTTGCGCGAGTTATCGGCAACTATTGGTTTACAGGCATCGTTTACGAGATAAGCCTGCATCCTCGGCCCGCTTCTCCTCGAAGCACGACCACCGTCGAAACCGATCAGCCCCTATGTTGTTTTCAACGTGCCCCGCCCGAGCTACGCCCGTGCGGAACCTCTCCAGTCTAGGTGATGAACCCCCTGGACGGGAACGTTATTTCGGCAACAGTCAGCCGAGCATCTCCTTGGCCCGCATCGCCCGCTGCGCCTCGCGCATGTCCTGCTGCTCGCGCAGGGTCTGACGCTTGTCGTACTCCTTCTTGCCGCGCGCGAGCGCAATCTCGACCTTGGCCCGGCCGTCCAGGAAGTACAGCGACAGCGGGATGAGGGTGTGCCCCTTCTCGCGCGACTTCGACTCCAGCCGAGCGATCTCCTCGCGGTGCAGCAGCAGCTTGCGCCGCCGCCGGGGCGCGTGGTTGTTCCACGTGCCCTGGAAGTACGCGGGGATGTGCACGTTCTCGAGCCATGCCTCGCCGCGGTCGATGTTGGCGTAGCCGTCCGTCAGCGACGCCCGCCCCATCCGCAGTGCCTTGACCTCGGTGCCCGAGAGCACGAGCCCGGCCTCGAAGACGTCCTCGATCACGTAGTCATGACGGGCCTTCTTGTTGTTCGCCACGATCTTGCGCGGATCGTCCTTCTTGGCCATGGTCTCCCTCCGGGGACTGCTGGTGCGGCGTGCCCCGTGCGGGCAGCGCGACGCCCCAGTTTACGCGCCGGGCCTGGGTGGACCAGGCTTTTACAGCCAGGTCATCGGGTCCACCGTCGAGCCGTTGATGTACAGCTCGAAGTGCAGATGGCAGGCCGTGGACGTGCCGGTGGTGCCCGAGTAGCCGATCACCTGGCCCCGCGAGACCCGCTGCCCCGGCGAGACGGCGAACGACGTGAGGTGGTTCGAGCTCGTCATCACGCTGCTGCCGTCCGCCGAGTAGCCGTGGTTGATCAGCACCTGGTTGCCCAGGCCCTCCAGGTACCGCGCGTACAGCACGGTGCCGTCGGCGGCAGCCAGGATCGGCGTCCCGCAATACGCCCGGAAGTCGGTGCCGGCGTGCAGCCGGTAGTACTGCAGCACCGGGTGGAACCGCATGCCGTACGAGGAGGTGACGACGGGGCTCGCCGTCGGGTAGCTGAGGAACGACAGGCTCCCGGCGCTGCTGCCGCCGGAAGAGCCCCCACCCGAGGAGCCACCGGCGGCCGCCTCCCGCTCCGCCTGCTCCTGCGCCAGGCGCTCGTCCCGCTCCTTCTGCTTGCGGATGATCCCCTTGAGGTCGGACTCGATGGAGCTGAGCTCCTCCTCGTTGTCCCGCATGTTCTGCCGCGCGATGTCCTTGCGCCGCTCGATGCGGTTCTTGAGCCGCTCCTGCTGCGCGATCAGCCGCTGGATCTCGGCCTTGCGCTCCACCGCGGCCTGCTTGGCCTGCTCCTTGGACTGCACGTTCTCGTCGGCCAGGCGCTTGAGCTCCGTGACGACCTCGCGGATCGCGGACAGCCGCGCCTGCAGGTTGCGGGCGGTCGCCTCGGCGTCCTGCAGCTCGGCGAGCGTGCGCGCCCGGATCCGCGCGGCCGACGACGACACCGAGTACCCGTCGATGAACTCCTCGGTGCTCTGTGCGCCGGTCACCAGGCCGATCGTCGAGGCGTCGCTCGAGCCGCGGAACTCCTCGCGGGCCATCTGCGCGATGTCGTCGCGGGCGCCGTCGACCTTGCCGGAACCGTCCTCGAGCTGCTGGCTGACCTTCGCCTCCTCGAGCTGGGCGTCGGCCAGGCGCTGGGCGAGGATCGCCGCCTCGCGCTCGGCCCGCTCCAGCTCGGCCTCGGCGACGGCGAGCTCGGCCTCCGCGACCGGCAGGCGGCCCTCGACCTGGTTCAGCTCGAGCACGGCGTCCGCGAGCTGGGTGTCGGTGTGCTCCAGCTCGGCCTCGAGGCTCTCGCGCTCGTCCTCCTTGGCCGCCTGCTGACGCTCGGCCGCCGCCCGGCGGTCGTCGAGGTCGTCGGCGTGGACCGCGGTCGCGCCGCCCAGCAGCAGGACCATCGCGAGCACCGCGGCGAGCGGGCCGCGGCGGTTTCGGCTTCTGGTGGCAGTCATCAGATCCTCGTGTACCGGTTCAGGGTGAAGAAGGAGGAGAGGGCCGCCAGCGCGACGGCCATGATCACGAGCAGGGGCGCGACGCGCAGCACGTCGACCTCCGACACGTAGGCCACCCAGTCGACCGACCGTTCGAGCCAGTCGCTGACCATGAACCGGACGGCGAGCCAGAGCCCACCTCCGGCGAGCAACGAGCCCAGCACGGCCGCCAGTGCGCCCTCCAGCAGGAACGGGAGCTGGATGAACAGGTTGGACGCGCCCACCAGGCGCATGATCTCGGTCTCCTTGCGCCGCGAGACCGCACTCAGCCGGATGGTGGTCGTGATCAGCAGCACCGCCGCCAGGAGCATGACGCCGGCCAGCCCCGCCGCGAGCAGGGTGGCGACGTTGAGCGTGCGGAACAGCGGCTCGAAGACGGCCCGCTGGTCCTCGACGATCTCGACGCCGTCGCGCCCGGACAGCACGTCGCTGACGACGGCGAACTGCTCGGCGTCGGTCAGCTTGAGGCGCAGGGACGCCTGCATGTCGTCGGCGGTGAGCTGCGTGCCCTGGTAGCCGTCCGGGTAGCGCTCGCTGAACGCCTCGAACGCCTGCTGCTTCGACTCGAAGTAGACCTTGCTGACCTCGTCGGACAGCTCGGTGTCGATGACCTGCCGCACGGCGTCGACCTGCTGCTCGGTGGCCTCGCCGCCGGCGCACGTCGGCGACACGGAGCCCTCCGGGCAGAGGAACACCGACACCTCGACCAGGTCGTACCAGTCGTCCTTGAGCTTGCCGATCTGGGCCTGCAGCAGCGCGGCCGCGCCCACGAACGTCAGCGACACGAACGTCACGAGCACGACGGCCACGACCATGGTGGTGTTCCGGCGCAGGCCGGAGAAGACCTCGCCCAGCACGAACTGGAAGCGCACGGTCAGGACCCCCGCACCGTCTGGACCGGGGCGCGGGTACCGCTGCCGGGGGCGTCGAGCACGGGCGACGCGCCGACGTCGGGCAGGATCGACTCGCGCTCGCCGTAGCCGCCGCGCGCCTCGTCGCGGACGACGACACCGTCCGACAGCTCGACCACGCGGCGCCGCATCTCGTTGACTATCTCGTCGTCGTGCGTGGCCATGACGACCGTGGTGCCGGTGCGGTTGATGCGGTCCAGCAGGCGCATGATGCCGAGCGAGGTGGTGGGGTCGAGGTTGCCCGTCGGCTCGTCGGCCAGGAGGATCTGCGGCCGGTTCACGATGGCGCGCGCGATGGCGGCGCGCTGCTGCTCGCCGCCGGACAGCTCGGTCGGCATCCGCTTGCCCTTGCCCGCCAGGCCCACCATGTCCAGCACCTCGGGCACGGTGTCCCGGATGACGTGCCGCGGCTTGCCGATCACCTGCAGCGCGAACGCGACGTTCTCGTGCACCGTCTTGTTCTGCAGCAGACGGAAGTCCTGGAACACCACGCCGAGCTGCCGGCGCAGCGTGGGCACCCGCCACCCCGAGAGGTTCGCGACGTCCCGGCCCGCCACGTAGACGCGACCGCGCGTAGGCCGCTGCTCGCGCAGCACCAGCGACAGAAACGTCGACTTCCCCGAGCCGGAGGCCCCCACGAGGAAGACGAACTCGCCACGCTCGACGTCCACGGAGACCTGGTCGAGGGCAGGCCGTGCGCCGCGCGCATAGACCTTCGACACGTTCTCGAACCTGATCACGAGCCCGAGACTAGGTCGGTGCACGGGTGGCGTGTCGCGCAGACACGCCGAGGAGACTCACCCGGTCCGGCAACAGCGGGACACCATATCGGTCAAACGAGACAACAGGCATCAATTCGCTCAGGGCCGGCGGCGCCCCGCGCGACCGTCAGCTCGACGAGCCGCCCCGGCGCCACCGGATGCCGGCCTCGATGAAGTCGTCGATCGCGCCGTCGAACACGGCCTGCGGGTTGCCCGACTCGTGCTCCGTGCGCAGGTCCTTGACCATCTGGTACGGCTGCAGCACGTAGGAGCGCATCTGGTCGCCCCAGCTCGCCTTGATGTCGCCGGCCATCTCCTTCTTCTTGGCCGCCTCCTCCGCCTTGCGGAGCAGCAGCAGCCGCGACTGGAGCACGCGGTAGGCCGCCGCACGGTTCTGGATCTGCGACTTCTCGTTCTGCATCGCGACGACGACGCCGGTGGGGATGTGCGTCATGCGCACCGCGGAGTCCGTGGTGTTCACGGACTGTCCGCCGGGGCCCGACGAGCGGTAGACGTCGATCTTGAGCTCCGACTCCGGGATCTCGATGTGGTCCGTCTGCTCGATGAGCGGGATCACCTCGACCGCGGCGAACGACGTCTGCCGGCGGCCCTGGTTGTCGAACGGCGAGATGCGCACCAGGCGGTGCGTGCCCGCCTCGACGGACAGGTTCCCGAACGCATACGGCACGTTGACCTCGAACGTCGCGGACTTGAGGCCCGCCTCCTCCGCGTAGGAGGTGTCGCCCACCTTGGTGGGATAGCCGTGGCGCTCGGCCCAGCGCAGGTACATGCGCATCAGCATCTCGGCGAAGTCGGCGGCGTCCACGCCGCCCGCGCCCGCGCGGATCGTCACTACCGCCTCGCGGGAGTCGTACTCGCCGTTCAGAAGCGTCCGCACCTCGAGCGCCGCGAGGTCCTTGCGGATCTTGACGACCTCGGCCTCAGCCTCGACGAGCGAGTCGGCGTCGTCCATCTCGATGCCCAGCTCGACGAGCGTCTCGGTGTCGTCGATGCGGGCGGCCAGCTTCTCCACCCGGTCGAGCTCGGACTGCGCCGCCGACAGCGCGGACGAGACCCGCTGCCCTTCCTCCGGGTCGTCCCACAGGTTGGGAGCCGACGCCTGCTCGGACAGCTCGGCGATCTTCGCCTGCAGGGCGGTGGGGTCGCTCACGGCCTCGATGGACTCGAGGGTGGCGCGGAGCGCCTTGATCTCTGCGGGGAAGTCGTTGGTTGCCACGATGCTCAAGGTTACCCGCGCAAGCCGGTCCCCGACGCCGGAAAATCCGGCGACCGCTCCCCCGGCGGCTCAGCGAGCCCCGGGCTCCGGCAGCTCGCGGCCGAACATCTGCGCCGTCGCGCGGGCGCTCGGGGTGCCGGCGTCGAGGTCCGCGCCGTGCTCGACGAGCACTCGGATCACGTCGGCCTCGTCCTTGAAGATCGCACCGGCCAGGGGCGCCTGGTTGTTGGCGTTCAGCCGGTTCACGTCCGCGCCACGCTCGGCGAGGCCCGCCGTCAGGTCCGCGTGCCCGTGGTACGCGGCCAGCATCAGCAGGGTGTTGCCCGCCTCGTCGGCCAGGTCCACCGGCAGGCCCGCGTCCACGAGGTCGAGCAGCACGTCGACCCCCTGCCGGGCGAGGTCGAAGAGCTGCTGCGGCTCGAGGCGCATGCCCTGCTGTTCCTGGTCGTCCAGGTCCTGCTTGTTCTTGTCGGGCTCGCTCATGGCCACAACCTAACCCGGCTCACCACGCCCGCGCGGTGGACGACGCCGACACCGTGATCCCGCCGCCGAACGCGTCGGTGAACCAGCGCAGCAGCGGCGGCCGGGACACCGCGGCGAGCGTCACCCGGGCCGAGCGTCCGTCCGGCGACGACGCACCGGTCACCGCCACGGGCAGCCCGGGCGGGTGCTCGGCGACGTAGTGCTCGACGGCGGCCCGTACGTCCGCGTCGGACAGCGTGAGCGGGGCGCCGTCGGCGGGCGCGCCGGCGCCCGCGTAGAAAGCGTCCGGTGCCATGGCGCTCGCCGCATGAGCCGCCGCGAGGTCAGCGACGTCGTAGAGGGTCTTGCGATCCAGGTGGACGGCGCTCGCCGAGGCGACCACCCCGACGAGCATCAGCGCGAACGCGACGAACGCGGAGGTCAGCAGCATGATCCGGCCGGACTCCGGGCCGGAGTCGCGCTGGCCGGAGTCGCGCAGGCCGGAGTCGCGTCCGGCGGGGTCGGCAAGGCTCATCCGCTCATTGTGTCCGGGCGGCGCAGACCCGGCGCGCCAGGGGCGTGAAACCCCGGCCCGACGCGCCTCGTTGCCGATTCTGAGCGACCTAAACGTTTAAGACGCCAAAGTCTTCGAAAACGTTTAGCGGATTCGCTTGACACCGGCTTGTCAGGTCGAAATCCTTTTCCACGTCCGACGGGCCAACGACGGCACGTCCAGCAGGAAGGGATCAACGATGACCCGAACGCTCAACCCACCGCGCCCCCGGCGCGGGCTGCGAGCCATCTCGCTCGCCACGCTGACCGCCGTGGTACTGGCCGGCGGCGTGGCGGCCACCTCCGCACAGGCCGCCGGCAGCACGCTGCAGGCCGCCGCCGCGGAGTCGGGCAGGTACTTCGGCACAGCGATCGCGGGGTTCAAGCTGAGCGACTCGGCCTACACGACCATCGCGAACCGCGAGTTCGGCATGATCACGGCCGAGAACGAGATGAAGATCGACGCGACCGAGCCGAACCAGAACCAGTTCAGCTACGGAGCAGGCGACCAGATCGTGAACTGGGCGCGCGGCAACGGCAAACGGGTCCGTGGCCACACCCTGGCGTGGCACTCGCAGCAGCCGGGCTGGATGCAGAACATGAGCGGCTCCGCCCTGCGGTCCGCGATGCTCAACCACGTCACCCAGGTCATGACCCACTATCGCGGCCAGATCTACGCCTGGGACGTGGTGAACGAGGCGTTCCAGGACGGCTCCTCCGGCGCCCGCCGCGACTCGAACCTCCAGCGCACCGGCAATGACTGGATCGAGGCGGCGTTCCGCGCCGCCCGGGCAGCCGACCCGAACGCCAAGCTCTGCTACAACGACTACAACACCGACGACTGGACGCACGCGAAGACGCATGCCGTGTACAACCTGGTCCGCGACTTCAAGGCGCGTGGCGTGCCGATCGACTGCGTGGGCTTCCAGTCGCACTTCAACTCGCAGAGCCCCGTGCCCGGCAACTACCAGACCACGCTGTCGAGCTTCGCGGCCCTGGGCGTCGACGTCCAGATCACCGAGCTCGACATCGAAGGCTCCGGCACCGCACAGGCGGACAACTACCGCAGGGTCGTCCAGGCGTGCCTCGCCGTCTCCCGCTGCACCGGGCTGACCACCTGGGGCGTCCGCGACACCGACTCGTGGCGCGCCAGCGGTACGCCGCTCCTGTTCGACGGCAACGGCAACAAGAAGGCCGCCTACACCGCCACGCTCGACGCGCTGAACGCCGGCTCCACCAACCCGCAGCCCGGCAGCTGCACGGTCTCCGTCACCAAGGCGGAGGAATGGGGCGACCGGTTCAACGTCTCGCTCGCCGTCTCCGGGAGCTCGACCTGGCGGGTCTCGATCCAGCTGCAGGGCTCGCAGAGCCTGCAGAACTCGTGGAACGCAACGGTCTCCGGCACCTCCGGCACGCTGACGGCGACGCCGAACGGCGCCGGCAACAACTTCGGCATCACGGTCTACAAGAACGGCAACACCAACCTGCCCACGGCGACCTGCTCGGTCACCTGACCGGCTGAGCTACCACGATCAGGCATCACGGCGGCGGTCCGAGCCCTTCTCGGCCGCCGCCGTGGTGCCGCTCCCGGCGCACCTCACGGACGCGCCCGGGTGTACCGGTCGACCGTCCCGGTGCGGGCGGCCTCGACCGGGACGGACAGCGGCACCCAGCCGCGCACGGCGTCGGGCAGCAGGGGCAATGGCACCTCGATCCGCACGACGGCGCCGACGGCGCCGCCCGGCGTCAGGCACGGGGAGGCCGAGCACTCCAGGGTGAGCGCCCCGGCGTCGCGCGCGAAGCCCTGGTCCTCGACGGCGATCCTGACGGCGGCCTCGGCGCGCGCGGCCCCCGCCCCCGACGACTCCGCGGTGACCATGGCGCGGACGGCGTCCCGGGCCGCGCCCTCGGCGGCGAACGTCCCGGCCTGCACGCGGCCGAGCGTCACCACGAGGTAGACGAGCGGGATCAGCAGGATCAGTGCGACGCCGAGGAACTCGACCATCGCGGAGCCCTGCTCGCCGGCGGGACCGTCCGCGCGTGAGCCCCCGCCCGGCCCGCTCACTGCTCCTCCAGGGCGTGCCCCCGGACGGTCAGCATCCCGCCGGGCCCGAGCAGCCCGACCACGGGCAGCGGCGTACGCACGGTCACCTCGGTCACCGCGGCGCCGTCGAGCAGGGTGCGGCCGGCCGTGACGTCGCGGGCGTAGTCGCCGGTCAGGGCTTCGGCCAGGAGGGCACGGGTGCGGGCGACGCCGTCCGCCGGGGCGCGGTCGGCGCGGGCCGCGACCCGGGCGCCATCCGCCGCGGCGTCGGTCGCGAGGGATCGGACGTGCACCGCGAGCGCCACCTGGACCACGCCGAGGAAGAGTGCGAGGACCAGCACGGACACCAGGAGGAACTCGACCGCGGCGGAGCCGTGCTCCGGCCGGCCAGGGCTCACCCCTGGCCCGTGACGCTGCTGATCGCCTGCCGGAACGCGTTCTCGAGCAGGGGTCCGGCGACCGCCCAGAGCGCCACCACCAGTCCAGCCGTCATCAGGGTCACCAGGACCCACCCGGGCACGTCGCCCCGTTCCCGTTCCGGGTCGAGCTCGCGGTCGTCGCGCATGGCGCTTCCTTTCATGGGTGACCCGGCTGGTGGGGTCAGGTCAGAGCCCGATCCGCAGAGTGGCCAGGCTGGGGAACACAGCGAAGATGACCGTCACCGGGAGCACGAGGAACACGACCGGGACCATCATCAGGATCTCCTTGCGGCCGCCCGCCTCCAGGAGCGCGCGGCGCCCGGCCTCGCGGACGTCGTGGGCCTGGGCGCGCAGCACGTCCGCGAGGGGCGTGCCGCGCTCCAGGGCGACGACCACGCCCTCGGCGAACCGGGACAGTGGCGGCAGGCCGGACCGGTCCGCGAGCGCCGTGAGGGCAGTGGTCACGGGCGCGCCGGCCCGCACCTCGGCGACCATGCGCCGGATCTCGGCGGCGAGCTCGCCGCGCGCCGTCGAGGCGACGCGTTCGAGGGCCGCGGGCGGGCTCTCGCCCGCGGCGACGGCGAGGGCCAGCAGCTCGGCGATGGTGGGCAGCTCGGCCAGCAGCCGCTCCTCGCGACGTCGGACGCGCAGGGTGAGGGCCTGGTCGCAGGCCACGTACCCGCAGCCGCCCGTGACGACGACGAGCGCGACCAGCGGGACGGCCGCCGCGCCCCGCGTCGCCGCGAGCAGGAGGGCGAGGCCGAGGCCGGCGGCGAGCCCCGCCACGGTCCACACGATCTGGCGGGCGCGGAAGTGGTCGACCGACTCGGCGGACCCGGCGCGGTCGAGCCGGCGCCGGATCTCCTCGCGGGGCGAGCCGAACCGTTCGAGGCGCGCGGCGACGTCGTACAGGCCGAGCAGGCGGACCGCCGCCGAGGCGGGGCTGACCTCGCGCAGGAGCGTCGAGGTGGCGTCGCGCGGGCGCAGGTAGGGGGCGAGCCGTTCGTCGAGGGTGACGGCGCGGGCCAGCAGCCGGGCCAGCACGATCAGGATGCCGAGCGCGACGCCGAGCCCCGCGAGGGCTCCCGCCGCCCAGCCCGTCACCGCAGCACCCGGCGCTCGGCGGGCAGGCGCCCGATCCGCAGCATCGCCCGGTAGGCGACCAGGGCGACCAGGCCGCCGGTGACCAGGACGGTGACGCCGGCGGGCGAGTCGTAGGCGCTGGCGGTCTCGGGCCGGGTCGAGAGCAGCGCGAGGACCACCCACGGCCCGGCGACCGCCACGCGGGCGCCGTTGACGGTCCAGCTCTGCCGCGCCTCGAGCTCGCCGCGGGTCGCGGCGTCCTCCCGCAGGAATCCGCTGAGGGTCCGCAGGAGCCGGCCCAGGTCCTGCCCGCCGACCTCCCGGGTGAGCCGCAGGGCTTCGATGATCCGGTCGGCGACGGGGTCGGCGAGGCGCTCCTTGAGGGCGTCGAGGGCGTCGCCGAACCGTCCGCCGGCCCGGTAGTCGTGGGCGAAGCGGCCGAACTGCTCGCGCAGCTCGACCGGGCCGCGCTGGGCGAGCTGCGCCACCGCCTCGGGCAGGGACAGCCCGGCGCGCACGCCGGAGGCGAGGTGGTCCACCACCTCGGGCCACACCTCGCGCAGCGCCCGACGACGACGGCGGGCTCGCGCGCGAACCAGCAGCACCGGCCCGGGTGCGGTGAGCACCGCGAAGCACGCGGCGATGACGGGCGAGCGGGTCAGGACGAGCCCCAGCAGCAGGATGACGACGCCGAGCGCGGCGCAGGCGCCCACCAGCATCCCCGGCGTGACGGAGGGGGCGCCGGCCTGGGTGAGCAGGTCGCGGGTCCGCATCTGCCAGGTCACCCGCCCCGTCGGCCGCGGCGTCGGGGTCCAGAACGACCACCAGACGCAGAACGCGCCGACGCCCAGGAGGAGGCCGACGACCACGCCCATCAGCGCACCGCCCAGGGTCCAGCGCCTGCCGATGGGCCGGCCTCCGCCGCACGCCCGTCGCGCGCCGTCCACCCGGCGTCCGCCGTCGGCTCGCCCTCGGCCCACGGACCAGCCGCAGCCCAGGGCCCGCCGCCTGACCACGACCCGTCACTCGCGCGCTGCCCCGGACGCGCGCCCACCGGCAGCACACGGGGGTCGGCGAGCAGCGCCCGCACGTCGAACCCGGCGCGCTCGAACCGGTCCTCGCCGGGCGGCATCCCGTCGCCGCGGCGCAGGTCGCCGTCGGCGTCCCGGTCGAAGATCCCCGCCGTCTCGATGCGGCCCTCCTCGACGCGGCCGGTCACGGCGACGATCTCGCGGACCTGCCGCCGGACGACGCCGTCCGCCGTCCGGCTCAGGCCGAGGTGCACCACGAGGTCGATTGCGGAGGCGACGGTGGGCACCACGAACCGGTCGGACACGTTCTCGCCCGCGAGGAGCGGGAGCGTCGTCATCTTGGCCACCGCCTCGCGTGCCGTGTTGGCGTGCAGCGTGCACATCCCGGGGATACCGCTGTTCAGGGCGACGAGCAGGTCGAACGCCTCCGCCTCGCGGACCTCGCCGATCACGATCCGGTCCGGGCGCATCCGCAGCGCCTCCTTGACCAGGCGCCGCAGGGGCACCTCCCCCGTGCCCTCGAGACTCGCCGGGCGGGTCTGCAGCGCCACGTGGTCGCGGACCGGGAGGCGCAGCTCCCAGACCTCCTCGGCCGAGATGACCCGCTCCGAACCCGGGATCGAACCCGCCAGCGCATTCAGCATCGTCGTCTTGCCCGCCTGGGTCTGCCCCGACACGAGCACGTTGAGCCCCGCCCGCACCGCGGCGTCCAGGAACGTGGCTGCCTGGGCGGTCAGCGACCCGAGCCGCACCATGTCCGCCAGCGAGTGGGCCCGCACGACGTGCTTGCGGATGTTCACCGCGAAGTGAACTCGCGTGATGTCAGGGATGACGACGTGCAGGCGCTCGCCGCCCGGCAAGCGGGCGTCGACGAAAGGACTCGACAGGTCGAGGCGCCTCCCCGAGGTCTTGAGCATGCGTTCCACCAGGTCACGCACCTGCTCGGCGGTCAGGACGGTGCTGGTCAGCTCGGGCACGCCGCGCCGCGCGACGTAGACGTGGGTCGGGGCGTTGAGCCAGACCTCCTCGATCTCCGGGTCGTCGAGGTAGGGCTGCAGTGACCCAAAACCGCCAACCGCATCGGAAACCTCCCGGACCACGCGCTCCATGTCGGGCACCCCGGGGAGAAGACCGCGCGCAGCACGGTCCGCATAGTCCGCCGCCGCTTCGCGCACCAGCTCGGCGAACCGTTCCGGCTCGGCCATCGGGTCCACGCCACGACGCCGGACGAGCTCACGTACCTCACTCTCCAGCAGGGCGATTCCGTCGGCTCGTGCCACGTCGCGTCCCTGGACGGCCATGCTCGCGTCCCCCGCGTGGACCGCAGCCACCTGGCCCAGGCTCGTCCGTTCCACCGCAGCGGGCATAGCCCTCCCCCTGACCTCGCACTGGCAACTCCCCCGATGGCGATCCGCCACGCATCGCCGCCGAGCCCGACTTTAGGAGCATCCGTCCGGAACCGCGCGCCGCGGCGGGAATGCCTGTGGATAACTCCTTGCCCTGCCAGGGGCAGGTCACGGCGTGACGCGGGCGGTCGCCACCGACCACGGGGGCAGGGTGAGCGGAAGGTGACCGTCCCCATGGACGGTCCCCGGCTCCGGAGCGCCGGGGGCGGACTCGAAGGGAGCTCCCGCTTCGGGGTCGCTACCGGCGAGCAGCGTGGCGGCCGCGGTCATCGGCCCGATCATGCCCTCGATATGCACACGGACCTGGCGGTGCTCGTCCGAGGCGTTCACCACCGTGACGTGCCGCGCCGAGCCGGCCCCGGTGGCGCCGGCTACGAAGTCGGGCCAGGGCCGCTGGTCGTCCTCGTGGTCGTGCACAAGTCGCCCGTCCACCCAGGTCCGGATCCGCGCCCCGTCGACCTCGACCCGCACGGTGAGCGGGACCGCCGTCGTGACTCCGTCGAAGGAGAACGGACCGTCCACGTCGCTGTCGATGCCGTCGTCGGTGCGCGACAGCACCAGCAGACGGTTGCGCCAGCCGCCGACGTGGACGGTGTGGAGCGTCCCTGTGGTCGGGTCGCCGAACTCCACGGCGAAGCCCTCCTCGCCGTCGAGCCGCTGCGCGGTCAGCTCCAGGTGGCGCGTTCCGGCCGGAGCATCGAGCAGCGCGTCGCCCTCAGGTCCGACGACGACCCCGGGCTGGGGTACACCGTCGAGCGTCACGTCCCGGAACTCGGTGGTCGAACCCGGGCTCCGGAACCGCACCTGCCGGAGCGCCGGGGCAGGCTGCGACCGCAGAGCGACGGGATCCACCCGCACGTCGAGCACGGTCTCGCCGCGGTTCTCGGCCAGCATGCGCTGCACGTGGTAGCTGAACGTCGGCCGCACCTCGTCGGAGGTGAAATACAGCAGGTCCGGAGTCCACTGCGTCGAACCGACCCGGGCGAGCAGCGGGGCGTAGGAGGCCAGCCGGACGACGTCCGAGCTGCGCTCGACCGCCACCATGAAGGCGGCCTCGGCGACGGCGGACCGCGCGGTCGACGTCCGCGCCGCCCACTCCCCCAGGTAGACGCCCGGGCCGGACCGGTCGTAGTGCTCGTACCGGTCCAGGTTCTGCAGGAACCACCGCGGCGAGCGGTAGGCGTGCTCATCCACGAGCGGGACCCGCAGGTCGCGCGCCAGCTCCCACCCCGCCTCGAAGTCCTGGCCGAAGGGGTTCGGGCCCGCCGTGCCGACGACGGCCAGGCCGGGGTACTCGGCGCGCACCGCGGCCCACAGCGCGGTGAACCGCTCGACGAAGTCGTCGCTGATGACGTCCTCGTTGCCGATGCCCAGGTAGCGCAGGCCGAACGGCTCCGGGTGCCCGTTGGCGGCGCGCACGGCTCCCCAGCGCGTGGTGACGTCGCCGTTGGCGTACTCGACCAGGTCCAGGACGTCCTGCACGTACTGCGGCATCCGCTCAGCCGGGATCGCCTGAGGGCCGCCCGGGACGTTCTGGCAACACACCCCGGCCGCGACGACGGGCAGCGGCGTGGCGCCGAGCTCCTCGCACAGCAGGAAGTACTCGTGGTACCCGATCGCCATCGACTGGTGGTAGCCCCACACGTTCGTCATCGGCCGGCGTTCCGCCCGGGGACCCGTAGTGGCCTTCCAGTGGTACATGTTGTCCAGGCCGTACCCATGGGCGACGCAACCCCCGGGGAACCGCACGAAGGCGGGCCGCAGGGCGCGCAGCGCCTCGACCAGGTCCCGGCGGAACAGCTCAGGCTCGCCGGTCGCGGGATCGACGGGCCGCAGCTCCACCAGGTCGACGTCGACGACGCCGCCCGCAGCCGCCAGCACCAGGACCGCATGCGCGGCCGAGCCTGGCGGCAGGTCCGCCTCGATCCACGTCCACCCGGGCGCCGGGTCGAGCGGCAGGTCCACCGGGCCGGCACCGAGTCCGGAACCGTCCGCGTGGCGCAGCTCCGCGGTCAGGCGCGCGCCGGCCCCGGCGCGGACGGCGAGCCGTAGCCGGTGCGGCACCGCGCGGACCAGCATGCCCGCCTCGTCGTACCCGCCGTTGACCAGGCGGACGACGTCGCCGGCCGACCCGCCTGGTACCAGGCGCACGTACGTGGCGTTGGCCGACGAGACCGGCTCGGCGCTGCGGACCTGAACAGCACCGCCCCCGGGCTCGACGGTCCACCCGGTCAGCGGCCCCCAACCGGGATGGTCGGCCGGCGTGGCCTCGAAGTCCCCGTTGCGCACCAGGTCCGCGTTCAGACCGCCGTCGAGCGAGTAGTTGATGTCCTCCAGGAACAGCCCCCACAGGTCGGGGCTGACCCGTCGCGACGTCGGTCCCCCGACGTGGACGTCGATGACCTGGTCAGTCATCGCCGCCCAGCTCCAGCGCCACCGTCACGTAGGAGTGGGCGGGCAGGTCGATCTCAAGGCCGCGCGGGTGCGTGCGGACGGCGTCCAGCTTCCGCGGCGCCACCGCTTCGGGGTGCTCGGGCGTGTTGTGGCTGTTCAGCTCTGCCGAAGTCAGGACCTGCGCCGAGAAGCCCACGACGTCGCGGCCCCGCAGGTCGAGCACCACCGTGCGCGCCTGCGCGACGTCGAGGTGGGACAGCGAGACGTGCGCCGTCGTCCCCTTGGTGGACGCCGACGCCGACAGCAGCGGCATCTCGTTCCCCTCGACCGTCCGCGCCGCGTCCGGTGCGACCACGTGCGCGACGAGGGACCTGGCGTCATGGTGCGGCGTGTTCATCGCGAAGACGTGGTAGGTCGGGGTGAGCACCAGCGCACCGCTGTCCGGGTCGGTCAGGATCATCGCCTGCAGGACGTTCACCGTCTGAGCGATGTTGGCCATGACGACGCGGTCGGCGTGCCGGTGGAACGCGTCGAAGTGAATGCTCGCGACCAGGGCGTCGCGCAAGGTGTTCTGCTGGTACAGGAATCCCGGGTTGGTACCGGGCTCGACGTTCCACCACGTGCCCCACTCGTCGACCACGAGGCCCACGCGCTTGTTGGGGTCATAGCGGTCCATGACCTGCCCGTGGCGGGTGAGCAGCTCGTCCATGTGCGACGCGCGGGACAGGGCGAGGTACCACTCGTCCTCCGTGAAGCTGGTCGCGTCGCCCTTGTCGTCCCAGGGGCCGGTCAACGTGTACTGGTGCAGCGAGATCCCCTGGAACGGCCCGACCGGCCCGTCGGCGCCGTCCAGGGGGCCGAAGGACTTCATGAGGACCTCGGTCCAGTTGTAGTCGCGGTCGGAGGCGCCCGCGGCGATGCGGTACACCTCGTTGCCGGCGTGGTTGCGCACGTACGTCGAGTACTGGCGCGCCAGGGACGCGAACTGCTCGACGCGCAGGTTCCCGCCGCAGCCCCACGCCTCGTTGCCGATGCCGAAGAACGGCACCTTCCAGGGCTCGTCCCGCCCGTTCTGACGGCGCAACGCCGCCATCGGCGAGTCGTCCGCACGGGTGAGGTACTCGATCCACTCGCTCATCTCCTGGACGGAGCCCGAGCCCACGTTGCCGCTGATGTAGGGGTCAGCGCCGAGCAGCTCGCACAGCGCCATGAACTCGTGGGTCCCGAAGGAGTTGTCCTCGACGACGTCGCCCCAGTGGGAGTTCACCATCCGCGGGCGCTGCTCGCGCGGGCCGATGCCGTCGCGCCAGTGGTAGTCGTCAGCGAAGCAGCCGCCGGGCCAGCGCAGGTTCGGGATCTGGAGGGCCCGCAGGGCCTCGACGACGTCGGACCGGATGCCGCCCACGTTCGGGATCGGTGAGTCCTCCCCGACCCAGAAACCCCCGTAGATGCAGCGCCCGAGATGCTCGGCGAAGTGACCGTAGATGTGCCGGCTGATGGTTGACCCCGGCAGGTCGAGGTCGATCACGACGCGAGCGGATTCGGTGGGCATAGAAAGGTCCTTCCAACAGGGTTGATGCGTGGACTCGGGTGGACGTGGCCGGCCGCGCGGGCGCGACGTCACGGACAACGGTGTCTCCATGACTCGCCTCAGCGGATGTATCGTTTCCTCACGGCTCCAGCGTCTCGCCAGAACCGAGCCGTTCTCTGAGCCTCGACGGCGGGTTAACGATTCCCCACGTCCGTTCGAGTGTCAAGCAAGAAGGGACAGATGAGCACCCGGAAGAGTTCGACCGCGTCGCGTGCAGTGACGATCGGCGACGTGGCACGCGCGGCACAGGTGTCGACCACGACCGTCTCGAAGGTGATCAACGGGCTCCCCCGGGTCGGACCGCAGACGCGCCAGCGCGTGCTGGACGTGGTCGCCGAGCTCGGGTATCAGGTGAATCCGACCGCGCGCAACCTGCGAGCAGGCCGCACGGACGCCATCGGCCTCCTGGTGCCCGAGCTCGACCGTCCGTACTTCGGGCAGCTCGCCACCCGTCTCGCCAACGCCCTGGAGCCCACGGGCAGGCAGCTCGTCGTCCAGCGCTCGGGGGTGAAGCGGGCCGACGAGCTGGCGGCGGCCTCGTTCGCCCGCCTGCGCATGTACGACGGCGTGATCATCAGCGTCGTCGGGCTCAACCCCTCAGACCTGGAGCAGCTCAACTTTCAGACGCCGGTCGTGCTCGTGGGCGAGCGCCCGCTGCCCCGCACGTTCGACCACGTGATGATGGACAACGTCGAAGGCGCGGCCACGGCCACGGCACACCTGCTCGAACGCGGATCGCGGCGCATCGTCATGCTGGGCGGGAGAGATGGCACCACGGAGCAGGACATGCCGACCCTGCGCACGCTCGGCTACTACAAGGCTCACGCCCGCCTGGGCGTGCCGTTGGACGTGCGGCTCGTCGCAGCGGTACTGCCCATGGACATGGCGACGGGATACGCCGCGGTCCGGAGCCTCGTCGACGCCGGAGTCACGTTCGACGGCATCGTCGCCGTCACCGACGTCGTCGCGATCGGTGCGCTGCGTGCCCTCGCGGACCTTGGCATTCGCGTGCCGGCGGACGTGCAGGTCGTCGGGTTCGACAACATCGACGAGACCGAGTTCATCACGCCGCGGCTCACCACGATCGACCCCGGAAACGAGCAGATCGCCGGCACCGTTCTCCGGTTCCTGGAGAACCGGATGGCCGAGCAGTCGAGCGGGCAGCCCCGGACCTCGGCCGAACCTACTGCTGAGGTGACGATCCCCGCCCGGCTCGTGATCCGGGAGTCGACGCGGTGACGGTTTCGGAATCAACGAGGGAAGAGTCAAATGTTCACCTTGGCAGAGGGCCCTGTGGATAACTTTCCCCGGCGGCGGGAGTTTTCCCCAACATCCACAGGCTTGTCCACAAAGGCGCAGGTAAAGAGGGTTGTCCGGGATGCCGGAGGTAAACTCGGGGTGGACCGCCGATGGCTATCGTCATCCCCATGAGCTCCCTCCATTCACCTGGCCGCGGCCGCGACCGCTGGCAGGACACCGCGAGCGCCGCCGGTCTGCTGGCCGACGACGGCAGCGTCGCCGTCACGATCTTCGCCGAGATGTCGGCGCTGGCCGTCCGCACCGGCGCGATCAACCTCGGCCAGGGCTTCCCCGACGTCGACGGGCCCGAGTACGTCAAGCGGGCCGCGATCCGCGCGATCGAGGAGGGCCGCAACCAGTACGCGCCCGGTGACGGCGTCCCCGAGCTGCGCCGCGCGATCGCGGACCACCAGAAGCGGCACTACGGGCTCGACGTCGACCCCGACGCCGAGGTGCTGGTGACCACCGGCGCCACGGAGGCGCTGACCGCCTCCATCCTCGCGCTGACCCGCCCGGGCGACGAGGTGCTCACGCTGGAGCCGTTCTACGACTCGCACGCCGCCGCGATCGGCATGGCGGGCGCCACGCACGTCACCGCTCCCCTGCTGCCGGGGCCGGACGGCTTCCGGCTCGACGTCGAGGCGCTCCGGGCCGCCGCCTCGCCGCGCCTGCGGATGATCGTCCTGAACTCGCCGCACAACCCGACCGGGACGGTGCTGACGCGGGACGAGCTGGCCGCCGTCGCCGCCGTCGCGCGGGAGCGGGACGCGATAGTCGTGACCGACGAGGTCTACGAGCACCTCACGTTCGGCGCCGAGCACATCCCGATGGCGACGCTGCCGAGCATGGCCGAGCGGACGCTCACGATCTCCTCCTCCGGCAAGACGTTCTCGCTCACCGGCTGGAAGGTCGGCTGGGTGCACGGGCCGGCTGAGCTGGTCACGGCCGTGCGCACGGTCAAGCAGTTCCTCACGTACACCTCGGGTTCCCCGTTCCAGCCCGCCATCGCGCAGGCCCTGGCCGACGACGACACCCCGCGCGCCCTGGCCGCATCCCTCGCCGACCGCCGCGACCTCCTGTGCGCCGGGCTGGAGGCCGCAGGCTTCACCGTCACGCGCCCGGCCGGGACGTACTTCGTGATGGCCGACGGCTCCGGGCTGCTGGGCGCGCTCGGCCTGCGGGACGGCGTCGAGCTGTGCCGGCGCCTGCCCGAGCTGGCCGGCGTGGTGGCGATCCCGGCGGCGGCGTTCTGCCGCCCCGGTTCCCCGACGGCGAAGGCGCTCGCCTCGCACGTGCGGTTCACCTTCGTCAAACAGGAGTCCGTCCTGCGGGAGGCGGCGACCCGCCTGGCCCGGCTGCACCGAACCGCAAGTTAGCCGTCGATGGTGGCGGGCGAGCCGAAAGATAGGCGTCGATCTGGGCGGCGGATTCATACGGTCAGTGCAACGTTCGAGTGATCGGGGGTTGTGATGCCGTCTGGGTATCCCTGGCCGTTGTCCAAGCGGCGGGAAGTGCT